>NZ_JBHTSA010000086.1:0-34728 GCF_042795405.1 Streptomyces sp. NPDC056480
GAGTAGTCGTCCTGGCCGTTGCCTACGCGGTCGCATGCGGCGAGCGTGCCGTCAGCGAGGACGTACTCAGGGCGGGCCTGTCGCAGTGCGCGGACGAGTGAGGGCGCGCGGGCAGCCAGGAGTCTGATCACGCTGTGTACATAGGCGTGGGCGGTGCTCTCGCTGATCCGGAACCCGGCGGCGATCTGGGCGGGAGTGTCGTGCTTGCGCAGACAGACGAGCGCGACCAGAGCCCGCTGGGAGGCCGGCAGCATGCACCGGCGGTCACCCTCACAGGTGACGATCAGCATCGTGACCCACTCCACGAGGACATGCGGAAGGTCCAGTGCGGCAGGATAGGTGACCAACAAGGCTTCCTGACTAACGAGTTGAGACGTGAGATCTCTCGCTCAACTGTCCGGGAGCCTTGCCTGTTACGAGCACTTGCCTGTCACCCGATCAGTGGCCAACTCGAAGAAGCTCAGTGAGCTTCTTCAGTTTGCCCACCGATCGGGTGACCCACCTGAAGTGTCTGTGCAGGTCAGACCCTCCTGAGCGCCTCCGGCCGAACCCGAGTTGAAGAAGCTCAGTGCCCCTGCGAGGTCGAGAGGCCACACCGAGGCCGCCCTCTGCGCAGGAGATCACATCCCTGCCTCCTCCCAGTGACGGCCTTGCCTGGGGCAAGGGAGCCGCGAAGTCGGGGGATATGGCACAGCTCTCGGACCAGGAGAGGCCCAGGAGGACGAGAGACCACGCTCGAACGAGGGATGAATCTGGGTCAGAAGGCCGCAGAGCCCGTCGAACCCAGGCATCATGGTGAGTTCGGCGACCGCGTCAGCGGGGATCGCCGCTCCGCAACCTATGAGGGAGCTGCGCTCGTAGGGGATTTGTCGAGGCCGTAGCGCCGCTTGCCTCACGTGGCTGGTCGATGCGCTCGGGAATCGTCCTCTTGAGTCCCCATTCGACGGCCGTGTGCTGGCGGGCCGCTCGATCGTGGAGTCGGCTGCGCCGAGCCAGTCTGCCTCGGTCCGCGTCTGCGCGAGGCCAGAAGGTCGGTTGAAGGTGCTGCCGACGGCGCAGCGGGGAACCCGTCCGTGGACGGTCTGCCGTGGGCCGGACCGCCCAGGCAGGTGTCCCTTCAGGGCAGACCACCGCGGAACTTGACCACGATGTCCTTGAGCACCCGCCGGTGATCACGCCACCGCCCACGCCCCCGGCCCGCAGGCGGCAGCAGCAGCGCGATCAGCGACCACACCGCGTTAGAGACTTCTCCGTCCCTCACATCGGACCAACGGTCTGACGGGGGCGGAAACCTTCCAGGTATCGTCCGTAAGGTCCGTGGCCCGCCACTCCGCTAGAGGAGCCCGAGAGCTTCTGGCAGGGGCTGAAACGAGAAGCCATACCCGGGCCGTTTGCAACGGTCCGCCAGGCCAGACTGGAGATCTTCCAGTGGCTCACCTATTACAACGCCCGCAGGCTTCACAGCTCACCCGGCTACCTCTCACCCGTCGAGTTCGAACAGCAGCACCAGCGAGAACATAGACTCACACTCGCGGCATGAACCCCTGTGTCCACACTCCGGGGGTCACCTCAGTCTGTAGCTTGCGGACGATGCGGTAGAGGCTCAGGCCGGCGCCGTGTCTTTTGGGCTTCTGGCCAGTCGTTGCAGGGTGCAGAAGGCGTGGGCGACGGAGACGAGGGTGACGTGGTGGTGCCATCCGTTGAAGGTGCGGCCCTCGAAGTGGGCCAGGCCCAGGGCCTGTTTCATCTCGCGGGAGTCGTGCTCGATGCGCCAGCGGAGTTTGGCCAGGCGGACCAGGGTGGTCAGCGGGGTGTCTGCGGGCAGGTCGGAGAGCCAGAACTGAACGGGTTCGCTCTGGCCGGCGGGCCACTCGGCCAGGAGCCAGCACTCGGGCAGTTCCGGCCGTCGGCCGCTTGCCGGACCTCGCGGCCGGCAGGACGGATCCGCAAGGCCACGAACCGCGAGTACATCCGTTTGAGGCCGCTGCGGCCGGTGCCGGGCCGGGAGCCCTCACGCCATTGCACGGGCTTTGCTGCCTTCCTGCCCGCCGTGATGACCAGCTGTTTCACCGACTGCGGCTTGTCGGGGTACTTCGCAACCGGTCGGCGTCCGGTCTCGGAGTGCGGCTCGGCCACCGGCACCACGTGGCCGAGCTGGGCCGACAAGGTCGTGGAGATTCCCACCACGTAGTTGAGGCCCCGGTCCTGCAGGCCGTGCCGGAAAGCGGCCGCGTCGCCGTATCCGGCGTCCGCGACAGCCACCGGCACCTCGATGCCCCAGGAGCGGGTCTCGTCGAGCATTTCGAGTGCGTGTCGGCGTACAAGTGGACGTGCTCCACCTCGTACGAATGAAGGTGCTCCGTTTTAGGGGCGGTGATGGGGTGCTTGCCGTGAGTGTGCTGTTGTCCGTTCGGGGCGGCAGGGAGGCGGCTCACGGTGGTCTTGGATCCACGTCGGTGGCTGGAGTTGAGGCGGTTTCGTCCGCTGTATGAGTCTGGTGCGATGAGCCTGCGGGAGGTCGCGAAGGAGACCGGGCTCAACCGGCGGACCGTCAGTAAGTATCTGAAGGACCCGGCATCAGCGGGACTGCCCAAGCGAGAGTCCGCTGGCCGGCCCCAGCGCCGGGTCGTGGACGAGATCGCGCCCCTGATCGACGCAATGCTCAGGGCCGAGGTCCTCCTGAAGGGGTCGGTGATCCACGATCGCCTGGTCGCGGAGTACGGCGTTACGATCAACTACCAGCGGGTGAAGCTCTATCTGCAGGAGGCCCGGCCGCGGATCGCGGAGGAGCTGGGCATCGGCCCGGGCGAGCTGGCGGGGCTGCACCGGCGTTTCGAGGTGGTGCCCGGTGCTCAGGCCCAGGTGGACTGGGGCGATGAGGGCAGGGTCCTCGCTCATGTCGGGATTCCGAAGGTCTAATCGTTCCACATGACGCTGTCTTACTCGCGTGATCCGTTCTGCTGCTTCACCACCAGCCAGGATCTCGCGACGTTCTTCGATTGCCACCGCCAGGCGTTCGCCCACTTCGCCGGGGTGCCGTTGAGTATCGTCTATGACCGCACCAAGACGGTCGTGCGCCGGCACGTCGCCCCGGGCGAGGCGGTCCCACTGCATCCTGAAGCGGTCGCGTTCGCGGGCCACTACGACTACGACATCGACGTGCTGGCGGCCTACCGGCCGCAAGGCAAGGGCAGGGTCGAGCGTCAGGTGAACATCGTCCGCGACCATGTCCTGGCCGGCCGGGCCTTCTCCTCGGTGGAGGACCTGGCCACCTTGTCCTTCGTCGAAGACAAGGCCAACGTCGCCTTGCTGGGACCGCCGGGAGTCGGCAAGACCCACCTCGCCGTCGCTCTCGCGGCTTGCCGAGCGGGCTACTCGATCTACTTCACCAGCCTCGACGACATGGTCCGTCACCTCAAAGCCGCCGAGGACCAGGGCCGGCTGATGAGCAAGCTCACCAGCTACCTTCGCCCCGCCGTCCTCGTGGTCGACGAAGTCGGATACCAGCCGCTCGAGCGGGCCGAGGCGAACCTGGTCTTCCAGGTCATCTCCAAGCGCTACGAAAAGGGCTCGATCATCCTGACCTCGAACAAGACCTTCGGCGAATGGGGCCAGGTCTTCGGAGACGAAGTCCTCGCCACCGCAATCCTCGACCGGCTCCTGCACCACTGCGAGGTCGTCTCCATCAACGGCAACAGCTACCACCTCAAGAACCGCCTTCAGGCGATCCAGCGGGACACCGACGTGGCCTGAGCAGTGGCGCACACAACTTCGTACGGGGTGGTGCACTCAAACGAGTACGCGGACAGTGCGAGCTGCCACTTCTCCACATGCCCGATGCCGTCGGGGATACCGCATGCGGTGCGGCGGGCGACCTTGTCAGGGTCCGCCTTCACGGATCCGGGCTCCCAGGTCGCGGGCAGGAACAGCCGTAAGCCGACCGCCGCCGAGGCGTGATCCGAGGCCATGTGCAGCGAGACGCCCACCTGACAGTTGGTGACCTTGCCCGCGGTGCCGGTGTACTGCCGCGACACGCACGCCGAGGCATAGCCGTCCTTGAGGAACCCGGTGTCACCGAAGACCAGCACGGTGGGCCTGATCGCCTCTTCCATCTTCCAGCCAGCCGGGCCCGGATGTGGGCCGGATCCCATGGACTGGTCGTCACGAAGTGGGCCAGGGCTTGCCGGTTCCCGTCCTCCCCGAGCCGGGCGGCCATCGGCTCGACCGACTTGCGCTCCCCGTCCGTGAGCAGGCCCCGCAGGTAGACCTGCCCCCACCGACGCTGATCGTTCCTCGCGAACGGCTCGAAAACCTCCGCCGCGAAGTCCTCCAACTCACCACGCATAGCAGCAATCTCGTCCGGAGTCACACCCTCACAACGCAACACGGGCCAGAAGGAAACGCTCAACCACAAAGACCTGACCAAGCCCCGACTAGGCCCTGCCGGTGAGGACTGCATCCGGCGTAGTCGTGGGTCGGCCTATGGCACGAGGCACCCGTAACCGGGCCATGCCTCGGGGAATGAAGCTTCGTCACCAGCCTGTCCAGGCGCGATGACGAAGGCCGGCGGTCGGCAACGGCTCCGCGGCCATGTGGTTTCGGCGGTCAGCCCGCCGCCGAAGCCTGGCCATCCGGCTCGCCGACTGAAGCCCTCTTTGTCGGGCCCCCGGCGGCGCACTGGTGTGCTCGGACGATGGTGCAGTCGACCGCGACGACCTAGTCGAGATCGCCTTCGACGTCGGCCCGGGCGAGCAGGGCGGTGCAGGAGGCTGAGGGTCGCCCTCTCCACGAGCCGAAGTGCTCGGGCCGGTCCAGCCACGGTCTCCCTGTGCGGTACTTGAACGCGATCGCGTTGATCACCTGCTGGTGATCGACGCCGCCTCCCGCCCTGGTTCGGAGCCGGATCAGGAAGCGACAGCTCGATACGTACACGTGGGGCGTCAGACAACGACACACATCAACCAATGATCAGATGACCCGGGGGAAACGGCATGGGCACGCAGATCTCGGTAGGGCCTGCTAGACAGCAAGGCCTCGCTGTGCCTCACGGACGAAGCGAAGGTCACGCCACCAGCGCGCACCGCAGCATCTCCGGGTGCTGGCCACCCCGTGAGTACCTCCGGTGAAGATGAGTATCGATTGCTCATGGATCTTTACTGCTGGGCGCACAGGCTCGGAGAGCGAGCTCTACCGGGACCCCCGCCTGGTACTTGAGTCGTGTTCAGGCCGCCTTACACCCTAGGCCCCGGTGTGCGGCGGCTTGCGATGTGGTTGTCGTGCAGCCGTATCGGTGATGTTGGAGGGGAATGGGGTTAAGGAGCTGAGAGAGAGTTGAATCCGGCCCAGTATTGCGGAGGAGCAAGCACAACAGAGGCGGTTGTGCCACCCCTTGGAGTTCTAGGCGACAGCCGAACACTCAAGGGTGGACTGTCGCCCCACATTGGCGAGGAAGACGCCGAAGGACCGTTCTCCCTTCCCGCAGGTGAAGTTGACCTGATAGCGCGGCGTGGGGAGGTGTCGCAACTTGCCCAGCTCCTCGGGCAGCGCAGCCACTACTCTGGCGTGTTGCTGGCCGGCGCTGCCGGCGTAGGCAAGACACGAGTCTCTACAGAGGTGCTTAGGGAGCTTGGCCCAGACATTGAGGTCGTCACGGTGACAGCCACCTGGCCGAACCGCCCGACTCCAGCAGGCGGTGACCGGCCGGGGACAGCGGAGGACAGGGCGACGGCGCGGGGTGTGCCACCGCTTGAGATCAAGCAGGTTATTGAATCCGTCCGGAATCGTCAGCGTGGCACGTTGCTCTTCGTTGATGACGCACACCTCCTTGAGCCAGCCGCTGCTGCTCTGATCCTTGAAGCTGCGCAGCGCCGCACTGTTCGGATGCTGCTCACCCTGAACACCGATGAACCGGCTCCCATGGCAATTACCATGCTGTGGAAAGATGATCATCTGCATCGGGCAGACCTGCGCCCATTGGATATCACGGCGACGCGACGCTTGGTTGCCGCATGGTCGGGCCGAAGGCTGGCACACAAGACCGCAGCTTCTCTCGCGCGCCTTGCACAAGGGAACCCCCAGCTGGCGCGCGAGCTGATCAGAGCGGCCACTGAGCACGGCTTGTTTGAACCCTCGCCAGCGGGCTGGACCATGTCCGGACCGCTCCCGCTCTCCGCGCCGCTGTGTGAACTGACCACCCGGAAGATCGGACGGCTCAGCCTCGGGGCACGGGAGGTCCTGGAACGCATCGTTGTTGCGGAGCCGGTTTCCCTTCCTCGCCTTGAGCAGGTGGCGCGGCAAGAGCTCCTGCTTGAACTCGAGGAAGACGGCTTCATCCGAGTGCTGGCAGCTCCGTCTGCGGACCCTCAAGCACCTCTGCTGGTGGAAGTCTCGCACCCACTGATCAGCTATACCATCTCTCACACGATGCCTGTGCTGCGGCGTCGCGCCCATCTCGAGGGATGGCTTGCGGTCTATCCCGAACTCGCGCTCTGCGATGGTCAGGACGCCGCGACCGTTGCCGGCTGGATGCTGGACACTGGAACGCCGATCAGTACATCGGAGTTGCTTCGTGCGACACAATGCGCCGAGGATGTCCAAGACTTGGACGCAGCTTCGCGGCTCTCCGCAGCTGCTTGGAGCCAATCGCCGTCTGCCGGAAGTGCTACAGCCCACGCGCGCTCACTCATCGCCCAGGGCGACTTCACCGGAGCTACAAGGGTGCTGGACGCCGCGAGCTCGTCATTCCCGTCAACGTGGGAGCTTAGCGCTGTTCGCGCCCGTGGCTACCTCTTGCAGGGGCGCTTCCGCGAAGCCGAGTCCACCATTGCTGGTCTGCCAGAACCTCAGCGACGTCTCTTCATGGGAATGGCTGCCTACTTCCAGGGTGCAATTGATACTGCACTTGACCTGTGCAAGCCCCTGGCCACCGAACACGTAGAGGCAGCGCTCTTCTACATGGCTTCTCTGCTGCATGCCGGCCGCCCTCAGGACGCGATCCGTGTCTATGAGCAGCTCCCCGCAAGCCCCCAGGAGCGGCCATTTCACCGAGATTCCTTTGAACAGATCTACGCTGTTGCTCTGTCCGACATTGGGCAGCTACGAGAAGCGACCAGGCGCCTTGCGCATGCGTACCGCGGCGCAGTCAGCGACGGCCGCGTCCGGTTCGATGCCCAGCGAGGGCTTGCCCTTGGGGCAGTGCTACTTGAGCGGGGCCGGCCCAGCGAGGCGCTGACCCTGCTCACGTTCCATCCCTCCTACCAGGTGGGATGGCCGCTGTGGCACAGCAGGGCACGCACGCTGCGGAGCCTTGCCGCCTTGACCCTTGGCCGCACTAATGAGGTGGACGTTCCGGAAGAGACCCCAAGCCACTTCCTCATCTTCCAGCAGGTGAGCCAGGCGTGGATGTGCGCCCTGAGCGGGAACAGAGAGAGCGCTGCTGAGATTCTTCTTCGTGCAGCTGACACCGCTGCCAAGCAAGGTGCATATGCGCACATTGCGATTGCAGCACACGAGATGGCGCGTATTGGAGTGGCTCCTGTGTCGCGCCCGTACTGGCGGACGCCATTGCAAGGGGAGTACCTCAATGCCCGCCTTGACTATGCCCGTGGTTTGACTACCGAGGATATTCCTACAGTGCGTCAGGCAGCTGAGGTCTTTGCCGATTGCGGAGCGGAGCTGTATGCAAGCGAGGCCTACGCGGAACTGTCGCGCCTGCTGCGCCGCACGGCTCAAGGCCGGGCAGCCACTGCCGCGAGCCGACGAGCAAAGGAGCTCGCGGAGCGGTGTGAAGGCGCCACCACACCAGCGTTGTGGCTGCTGAGCTCCAACGAGCCGCTGACGTCGAGGGAGCAGGAACTGGTCACACTCGTTGCTCAGGGGCGAAGCGACAAGGAAATTGCGCAGCAACTAACACTTTCAGTCCGCACTGTAAGCAATCACCTCTACCGTGTGTACAGAAAGCTCGGAGTCAATAACCGCCGTGCTCTTCAGCAGCAGGCAGGCCTTTCATCTCGTACCACCAGTCTCTCAGGTCCGTGAGTGAACCTCTTTCATCCTGGATAAGTGCAGATCAGGAGGGCGTGGACGGTCTGGACTATGGTGCTGGTGCGGCCGGTGGAGTATCTGGCTCGCCGTAGTAGCCGCTGGGACTTCTAAGACAGGTTCAGTCACGGGGCTGGGGGAGGGGGCGAATTTCCAGCGCTTCAGTGAATTGCAGGTACTCGCCGACGAGACGGGTAGCGAGGGAGGGTTTCGTTGTCCCGGTTCATTGGCCAAACAAACTTGAGGCGATAGTGAGCCAGGCTATTGAAACGTCCGATGCCGTTGCATCGTCTCAGTGAGCTGCTGCCGATTGGTCACGCCGAGCTTAGTGTATGCATGCTGGAGATGGTTGTTGACCGTCCGCACAGACAGACCAAGTGTCTTGGCGATGGCCTTGCTGTCACTTCCAGAGGCAGCCAGTACCGCGACCTCATGCTCGCGAGGTGTGAGCGGGGTTGCCGTGTCTGTAAAGGTAAGCATGGGCGTATGAGCGCCTGAACTCGGTCCCGCATACCTCTTTGCCTGGTCAATCGCGGTGGCGGCTTGGCGGGGGTTTCCCCGCTGCTGCCAAGCGACTGCTGCCGCGCCACATGCCTCGGCGGCGACAAGGTGCGCCCCGAGGCCCTCCAGCTCGTTGGCTGCGGCAAGGAGCTGGACAGGTTCACTCTGCGTCAGGGCCACAGCGAAATGGGCACGCGCTGAAGCAAGGGGACCGTCGCAGAGATCCGCCAGCGCTGTGAGGCGATCTGCGCACTCCTCTGCCCCACCGAGCCGTGCTATCTCCGTGAGCAATTTGGCCTCGGAGGTGAGACGACCTGCTGCCTGCGCTGCTCGGGCTCCTTCGTGGAGCACTTTGCGTGCCTCGGCTGTCTTTCCGCTCGCCCCCAGAATCCAAGCCCTCCCCAGGTACTCGTCGGCTGCGATGTGAGCCACCTGCGGGTAGCCTTCAAGGCCAGAAATCGCTGACTCCGCTGATGAGATGTCTCCGAGAATTGCAGAGCAAGCGGCCAGACCAGAAGAGGCAGATCGCAGAAGCCAAGTGTTGCGATCTCGGGCCAGGCTGCAGGCCTCAGCGAACGACCGGCGTGCCTCGCCGAGATTTCCTGACATCCACTCTGCCATGGCCAGTACGTAAAGCAGAGACGTACGGGTTCGGGTGTCGACAGCTACTTCCAGGCCTTGTTCTGCCAGCAGCCTGGCGTGCGTCAGCTGACCGAGCGCGGAGTATCCCTCGACGAGCCCAGGAAGCTGCGCCGTCGGATGATGAAGGACGACGTCGGAATCCGCCGACATGTGTTCACGGTAGGCACGCTCACCCAGGCTTACGGCGTCGGCAGCCCGGCCAACGCTACCAAGCCCCACAACTTTCAGTGCCATCCCGTAGACACGGGCACGGATGTCAGGCATCTTCTCTACATCTTCAAGCAGTTCCAGGCCGTCCAGCGGATCACCAGAAAATACCAGCATGGCCCCACGGTTGATGGCTAGCACACTATGCGCGATGGGGTCTGCGATAGTACTCTCGGCCTCTTTGTTGATCCTGAGAGCCTCTTCCGCCATGCCGAGACCCCAGAACAGGTTCTGCGTCCGCTCCATCACGACAGCAAGGGATTCCGCCTCGTTCGTGGTGTGGGCACCGGCATCTTCGAGCACTGTTTCAGCACGACCAAAGTTTCCCAGCTCGTATTGTGCCTCGCCGAAAAGCAGCCGCGTGGCTGTGGTCTGCTGATCTGCTGGCAGAGCCTGAAGGAGCAAGATCACATGATCATAGTCATGAGCATGACGCGCCAGGCTTGCAGCACGAATCAGCTGCTGGGGATCGGCTGTTCCCGTAGCCGCCAGCCGCCAGGTGGCAATCCTCAGCGGGTCGTCGTGCCGTCGCCCGC
Source organism: Streptomyces sp. NPDC056480 (assembly GCF_042795405.1). Lineage (NCBI taxonomy): Bacteria > Bacillati > Actinomycetota > Actinomycetes > Kitasatosporales > Streptomycetaceae > Streptomyces > Streptomyces sp. NPDC056480. Next base: position 9,927 of record NZ_JBHTSA010000086.1, read on the forward strand.
CGTGACTCTCGGCACGATGAACTTGGTTGAGCAAGAGGGCCCGCCGCCGCAGCATCGGGGTTGCTGCTCGTAGGACCTCCCCGTACAACGGATGGGCCAACGCGATGGTCGCTCGATGCCCGTCGTGGGCAAGCTGAACCAGCCCCCCATCCTCTAGCTTCGTGACGAGATCTGCACTGGCAACAGCTTTGGCATCGGCCAGGGCGAGCGGCTCGCACAGAGCAATCAGTTCTAGGGCTGCTCGGGCTTCTGGGCCGGCAGAGACGAGTCTCGCGCTGATGAGTTCGGTGAGTTTCGGCGTCCCAGAAGGTCCCCCTTCACTCAGCTCCCAGATCTCGCCATCGCTCGACAGCGCTCCAGATGCCAGAGCGCCCGCAACCAGCTCGCGCAAGTACAGCAGGTTCCCTGCCGAAGCCACAAAGAGCTCTTGCACGGTATGGCGCCCGACCTCACCATCCAGAGCCGCACGCAGTACAGCTGCTATGCGATCGCGATCCAAGGCTTCGAGTTCAATACTGGACAAGCCGCCGAGATCGCAAAGATCCCCCACTGCCTCACTCAGCGGGCTACCACTGCGAACAGTCCCCACCAATCGCAGGACCCGGGCATCCAGCATCTGTCGCAACAGAACTGCAGACGCAGCATCCAGTAGATGCAGATCGTTCACCAGCACTACTCGCTGACGCTCACCAGCCCCCATCAACTTTACGATGTGCGCAAAACCCTGAGCCGGATCAGAGAGGTCCACGCCACGTGGGATAAGATGGGCTATCGCGCCCAGAGGGACTCCGGCGGCTGCAGCAGATGCCGTTGCCCGCGCCCCTTGCCACCCATCGCGCACTACCTCCGCGAAGAATTCCTCCGCCAGGCGCGATTTCCCCACTCCAGCCGCCCCATGAATCACCACGCCAGAGCACCGCAGCCGCGCCCAAGCCGACTGGAAGCCACCCAATTCGCTCTCACGGCCGACGAGCGGCCATCGTGCCGAATCACGCCGTGCGCCCACGACGACCTCCTGACGGGCCGCACCAGCCCGCCACCACAGCGTATGTCAGGAAACGGGGCGATGCATGTCAGTCGTCCTCCCACAACCTGAGGCACTGCCCTGTGCGGCCCGCGCCGGACAGGGGCACTCGAGAGGGGCCCAGCTGAGGAGATGCCCCAAGTCAGGGCAAGGCCGTAACGAACCGTGCAACCCCGGCCCCTCGTAGTCTCAGCAACCGCGATGCGAGTAGGCGTGGGGCCTACTGGCCCTGCCTGATCTGCGCCGAGGCGCTGCCCGTGGAGCCCTCGCGCTGAGGCAGCCGGGCCGAGTCGCTGTCCATCTGCGAACGGTTGCGCCGGAGAGAGAAGAAGGAAGGGAGACCGGAGGCTTCCCACCCGTACTGCTGGACGTCTCCTTGGTAGCAGTTCACATCTGCAGAGATGCGGCCAGTTGCGATCAGCGGCCGCCTGCAGTGGCTACGTTCCCCGACCCAGTCTGAGGAGGGCCTGTGGCGCACGGAGTGCCCGTACTGCCGGAGCTCGAAGGTCTCCTCCGCATAGCCCCCGGCTGCCGGCTCTGGCCACTGAATCCCGCCCAGCCTCGCGGGCCAGGACGAAGAGAGTCTGCTTGAAACAACCCAGCCGCCTCCGCCCGGCAGCCTTCAATGAGCTTCTTCAACTCGGGTTCGGCCGGAGGCGCTCAAGAGGGTCTGACACCCGATCGGTGGGCAAGCTGGAGAAGCTCAATGAACGGGAAGATGTTGCCTCCGGCTGTGGTGTGATGAGAGAAGATCACCGCACCAATGAAGGCGCTGCCATGGCACGCAAACAGCAGCGTGGCTTGCTGCTGGGCCACCACTCAGAGGGAGTAGAAGGGACTCTGCAACAGCCGCACTCAAGAAAGGTTGGAGAGCCCCCTGGCCAGTTAGTTTCCAGGGAATCCTACTAGCCGCCGCGCGGCACCTGGTGCAGGTATTCTGCAGGTCGTGTTCATACAGCTGACACTCAGACCCATTCTGCCGCACCCGCATGTTCCGTGCAAGCTCGCCGATGGCGATTCACCACCTACACTTTGGGGCGCTGGTTTGAGCTGAACTCGAACACGCGGGAGTTAGACTGCTGCAATCTGACTTCCCTGGAGGCCGGACCTGCCAGGATTCTGCAGCCACTTCCTGCTCCCCACCACTTCAATCAGCCGAAACGGTATGCAGGCCTGCTGTGAAAGAGGTTCGTTGAGCAGGACGGCACTATCGGGCCGTAATGAGTACATCCTCTAGTGGTATCCGGGCCTTCTCTCACTGAGGGGTGACGGGAGAGGTCGCCCATCCTTAAAGGACAGTCAGCCCGCCTGGGTAGACTCGAATTCACTTCCATCTCTTCATGATGAACGCCAGCCCGGTATCATTCTCCTGTTGCAGTAGAACTGCAACAGGAGGGCGGCCGGCGAGAGGAGAGGTGCTAGGCGGCTTCCTGAGATACTACAGGGTCAGTTAGATCTGAAAGAATCGCCCTCATTTCGCCGGAATCACCGAAAGCGCCTATCGGTGATACATCGCGTATTCCGGGAACTCCGAGACCTTGAGATCTCCACTGAGAGGAGAGTTCATCATAGATAGGTTCGGGCGACGTGGAGGTTTGAAGCTCCTGTAACAGGAGCCGGATCGTGTCTGCGCTCACCCTAGAAAGGTCGGGAAGCTTGAATGGCATTCCGAAGCCGGTAACATTCGTGCTCATGGAGTCATCCTGAAGTTCAAGAACGGGGACGCACCTGTGCCGGTAACGACTGCCTCAACGAGGCAGGGCACCCGTTGGAGGCGGGGAGGCGCGCGTCTCTCTGTCTACTGCCTAGCCCACCCTGAAAGTCCAACGCTGCATTGAGTAGGTAGTGCTTAACTACGCTGGAGTCGGCAGCGGGTGTCGGGCGCGCTCAGTACAACGGCAGCCGCGCAGCCATGGGGGTCCTGTGAGGGCGTCGGTGAGTCGACTGGCACTGTGAGAACGTCGTGAGAGCCAGTCCTGCGGCTGAAAGGGACTGTGATCCCTTCCCGGAGGCCACCGATCGGGTAGCGCCGTAGGGATGTGTAAAACGCGAAGCTCCCGTGCCGTTGGGTGAGGTGTTCAAAGTATCAACCCACAGGCACAGGAGCCGCGTTGGCTCCGCATTCTGCCATGCTCTCGACCTGCCCTTTGCACTGGTTGAGTGGGTCAACAGGTGCGAGGTCGACCGCCGCTGCAAACGCCCGCCGGATCAGCGTGCTCTTGTCGGCCTGGTGCGCGTGTCCCCGAAACAGCGCCTTCGTCCAGCTTGCAGCTGACTTGGGTATCTCCGCCGGCAGTGCCTACGCGTACGCGGCAGCCGACGTTGACCTTCTTGCCGACGGCCATCGCCGACACGGGGTGAACTTGCGAGGTGTGACCGACATCGTGGCATGCCGACCCTATCTGCTCCCTACCGTCGGGCCCGCAGTGAGCATCCTTTGTCGGACGGCGGCTGCAGAGCGTGGGCGCTCCGGCAGCCGGGCAGTGACGCCGCGGCACTGCTAGGGCCTGTGTGATGTCGTGATCAGTTGCCGGGTTCTGTGCTCTTCGTGGGGTGGAACCCCGGTAGGACTGTGGGGGTGACGCGTAGGCAACTCGCCCATGCTCAGTGGAAGCTCATCGGGCCGTATCTGCCGATCGGCAGATACGGCCCGTATCCGGAGCGTTTGCGGGAGCAGTTCGAGGGGGTGGTCTGGCGGTTCCGCTCCAGCGGTCAGTGGCGGGAGATGCCTGCCGGGTCCGGTCCATGGGCCACCGTCTGCGGACGTTTCCGCGTCTGGCGGGACGCTGGTGTGTTCACCGCCCTGCTGGAAGGCCTGACCGCTCAGGCAGCCCGCGCGGAGCAAACAGACTTGCCGCTGGTCAGCGTGGACTCCACTACGGTCCGCGCCCACCACGACGCCGCGGGGCTCCGCGTCAGCAAGCACCTCATGTCGGCCCTGGAGGAAGCCGCGCAGGAGCAGGAGACAGCCCGGCAAAAAAGGGGTGGCACGGAGGAACAGAACGGACAGGACGAGCGCCGGCATATCCGGCGCCGGCGCAAGATCCCGCTGAAGCAAGCCCTGCCCGGCCGGTCCCGGGGCGGCCTCACCAGCAAGATTCATCATGCCGCCTCCGGCTGACATCTGTATGCAATGTATCCGACGGGTCAACGGAGGAAGAATCGAGAGAGGCGATAACTTCCTTGCGTTTGGCTTCTCAAATAAGGAGACTACCCTGAAATGCCAAGCCAGCCGTGAGGCTGTTCAGTAATTGGCTTGACAGCGAATTCTGAGGAGAGGCCTGCACGCGATGACCCCGGGTGTTCGCGCATGCTGCGATGGGGGCCGTCGAGCTGAAAGAACATGCTGCGCCAGCACCCGAGCGATTGATCATGCCCTGGCGCAGAAGAGGGGCTCTGCCCTGCCCGGTGACGGGATGCCGGTGGGGCTGGCCTCCTGATTGATCGGCTGCGATCGGTACTCACGCTGCGGAGGGCTGGTCGCCCTCCGAGGTGTGCTCCGGGGTGTGAGAACAGTGGTGCCCTTGGGCAATCCGACGCAACTCTCTCTCTTCATCGATTTTATAGTTGTACTCGATCAGCATGAGAAAGGCGACACTGATGCTGCTGACTGAGAGGCTGCAGAAAGTGCAAGGGAACTGGCAGGCCGAGCATGCGCGCATGAACCCTGCTTTCATGGAATACGAGTTGCCGGGAAAGTATCCCTGCGCCTCATTGTCATGTAATGAGAGAGGAGCGTGCTGCTGAAATTATGCTCCTTGGCCATCGGTTTGCCGTCAACGCCTGAACGAAAGTAGGCCGCTGAAAACTAACAGGAGCCGCATTCTGCAGAGCACCTGGGTGGACAATTGGTTCGGCGTGACAGGCGGTCCGTGATGGACTGCCCGACTTGATGGTGGGACTGCAGAGAAGGTGACGCCAGGGTATCTGCTACTTACGGCGGCCTCACGTTTGGGCGGCCGGGCTTCTAGGTCCACCGCCTCCGATCTGAAGCGGAGTGTCGTCGTGGGAGTGAACAGGAACTGCCTTGCTCCCGTGCGGGATCTGGTTTGTAGAGACAGCCCAGGTCGCAAGCACTGCCACACCGTCCACAGCTTCCCGCCGCTTGCGCCGCGACTGTGAAGCAGTACCTACCCGGGCAATGATCTACTTATGGGCACCCCCGTGGTCAACTGATTGATGGCCCCCGAACATAGTCGCCCGCTGCAGCTGGCCATCGTGGTCTGAACGGGTGCCGAAGGCGTTTCGGCCCAGCCTCGTACGCGGCCCTCGATCTTGGGCAGGGGTAGCCAATGAAGCACGAGCATGTGGTCAATGCTGTCTTGTAATCGGCGGTGTGGCACCCGTGCAGCGTTGGGGAATCGCTGAACCTGTCCTCGCCCTGGAGCCACACCGCTGCAAATGCTTACCGCGTACGAGCTGGTGCGCGATAGCGGCGAGGCCGAGGCGACCAGACCGAGGCCTGACTCAGGCGGCGGTGGGGCAGTCGGAGATGAGGCTGGCAACGGCCTGATAGGTGGGGGGCGGGCCATTCCGTCTGTGGGGACAGCAGGCCAGCTGCTTCCAGCGTTTGGCGTAGGTGGAGCGTGTTCGACGGTGATAAGGCGGGAGACGTGCTGACCGCGGCATCGCCCGAGGCCTGGTGGACCTCGGGTGGTCTATTCGTGTTTGCCTTCCTCGGTGAGATGACGGCCCGGCCTGGGGAGTCACGCAGGCGGCCAGGGCATCCGGGCGTTCAGGAGCACCTCCACTACGGGGAATTGCTGAACACAGAGGTGTCTTCGTGGCGCGTGGCGGGCGCGCCATCTATTCGCTCTGGCTGCAGGGCATCGGTCCAGAGCATTCCACAAGGCCCTTCATGCCCTTCATGGCGTTCTGCTTCCCCTCCCTGGGACGAACGCTCGGTGTCCGCTGCGGTCTGCCATCGGTGGACGGACCTGGCCTCGGGGGCGTCTAGCCCACCTTGATGCCCTCAGCCTGGTATGGGCGAACACATCTGCCAGGGGCTAAGCCGCGGGCCGGAGCCCCCGGGAACAGTGCATCCCCGCTTGGCCAGAAGGGAATGGACCACTCCGGTCGCGCGTGCCATTGGAGCGGTCGATACCGAACACCAGCTCCAGCGCCGAGCGTCACCGCCAGATCGTGCCACAGAAGAAGCAGTGTGGACACTAGCCGGTCCCCAGCCGATGCCGGGAACGGCCCCGCAGCACGCTTCCTGGCCCGCCACGTATTTGACGATTGCGCCCCTCAGGCACCCGCCGGCCACGGCCCGGTTGTCCGGATCGCTCCATCCCCTAGCAACGATTCATCACTTGCTACCCCACACCAGCTTGTTAGACAGCCGCCTCCACGGCGAAGCGGAGGATCTGCTGGTAGCAGATGGTTCGACCGGGGCAAGTCGGGTCGAGATCCACCCGATCACAGAACGCATCGGTCAGCGCATCTCCATCAGAATCTCGGGGGAACCTGCACCACAGCCAGGCCCGGATCCCTCTGCTCGAGAGCGTACTGCCGACAGCTCCAGGCTCCATGCCGACAAAGGCTGCGCTATCCCCACCTGCGACGATGGTCACAGAGGGGTTCAGGACGAGGTTTCTTACGTGGCAGTGACTGCCCGCCCACGAGAGGGGCACTCCGTTCGCGTCCGTGGGGCGTGAGCCAGCCAAACGCCGAGTCCGCCACTGGAGAGAAACATGACACGAGGGGGGAGCGCGTGCCTGCACCCTCGAGTGCTCCTGCCGTCACGGATGACAGACGAAGCGGCGATACTTCGCCAACTCGGTCTGTGCAGCAGTCTTGTACCCGGCGGTAGGTTACTGCATCCTCCTATCTGCCTGCTGTGTCGTGCTCGTCACGTCAGCAACCTTCTTCTTGTGTGCTCCATGTCCTCGCTCGTTCACCTTCGGGAGGTCCCATGCCTTCGCTACGCGTCCGTGCCTACGCAAGCACTCTCCTTCTCAGTGTCTGTACTGCCCTCATCCCACATACAGCCTCTGCCGCAGCAGTGAGCAGCACACCAGCAACATCCACTGGCGACCACGTGGGACCGTTTACTGAGCCTGCGTTCGCAGGTCAGTGCGAGTGGCACAGGTTTGGCGAGGGTGAACGGCCCTCGTGGCGCCTGATGTTCGCAGACCCGCTGTGTGTGGAGTACAGCAAGCGGGACATCACCGTCGACAACGGGGGAGCGATTCAGTTCCTGTTGGCCGAGCCCGCGCGGTTCTCGGTAGCGTCGGTGGCGTGCCGCTATTACCAGAAGGACCACTGGAGTGTGCAGTACTCGCAGGGCTCTGTTCCGTGGGTGACCTGGGATGGTCAGTACTGGTGGGACAAGAGCGAGCGCTTGGGTGGGCTGAGGCTGACGAACTTCAAGGTCCAGGGGCAGTCGGCTGGCATCGGGGATGTCGTGCAGGCCCTGAAGCCGAGGTTTCCCCAGCTTGCGGAATCACTCGACGAATACGGTCGGACGTCGGGGGAGAGCGGCATGACTCTTGAGCTGCCCTTTGATCTCTACTGTGCTGTGACGGGGTGACACCAGGTGAGCGCTTTGGACCGCCGAGCGGCTCTGAAAGCCTTGACGGCGGCCGTCGCCATAGTGGTGGGCAGTCCTTCCCTGCTGGTTCCGGAGGCCGTGGCCGCCAGTGGTGAGGCCAGCTGGACGGTGCAGACTTTGGAAGCCTTCGCGGACACGCTCATACCCGGCGAGCGGCGTTTTCCCGGCGATTCATCGATTGCGGGCGTGGTAGAAGGCCCTGGAGCGGTGCAGGCTGGTGCCATCCAGGTTCTGCAGTCCTCCAAACTGCCGCTGTCGCCGTTGCTTCCTGGGATCGCCACCTTGCTAAACGCTCGTGCAACGGCCTACGCGGCGGTGCGCCTGATCTGGTTGCCCGTCACTCGCCCCGCATTCGTCGGTCTTTCTTTCACCCACCGCACGAGACTTGTTAGTGGCTTGTTCGACGCAAGTGATGTGGACCGTCAGATCTGGCAAGTACTGAGCCTGTTGACTGGGCTCGCGTTCGACAGCGCCAGCCATGTCGATACGGCCGAGGCCGTCAAGCAACGACACGGCGGCCTAGCCTGGACAGGGTTTCCACCGCCCGGCGAGGACGGCCTGTGGAGATTCGCTCAGTATTCCTACGGCAGACCTCTCGCAGACCTCCACTCCCAGACGACAGCATCAGGAAGCCCAGCATGAACCAGACAACAGATGTCCTGGTAGTCGGCAGTGGATTCGGTGGCGCAATACCCGCATATCATCTCGCCGCCGGCGGTGCTCGCGTAACCGTCTTGGAGCGAGGCCCCCGAGTCACCGCCAGTGACTTTGACCATTCTATGAGGTTGGGCGCGTTCAACCGGATCGTGGATGTGATCCAGGGGGATGGAGTCTCAATCCTCGCTGGAAACTGTGTTGGCGGAGGAAGCGTCGTGTACTTCGCGGCCTCCCTTCGCGCGCCAACACTGGCCTTCGAACGTCGAGGTAGCCTGGGCCGGCGGATCTGGCCGGCAGGGCTCACACGAGCATCCCTGGACCCATGGTACGACCGGGTTGAGCGAGCCCTTCCCGTAGCACGAACGAACTGGTCTGACGTTTCGTATGCAGGAGGCGTCTTCGCGGCGGCGTGCAAGCGGGCTGGGCACACATGTAATCCCGTGCCGCTCGCGGTCGATCTCCCCTCTTGCACCAACTGTAACTGGATGCTGTCGGGATGCCGCTTCGACGCGAAGCAGTCGATGCACCTGAACTACCTGCCAGCGGCAGAGTCGCATGGCGCCGAAATCCGGCCCCTCCACGAGGTACAGCTACTCGCGCCATCCTACATTCCCGGATACAGATACGCTGCTGCTTACAAAGTCCTGGACCCAGATGACTACACCTGCACAGCTGAGTCGGGAATCATCCACGCAAAGGTAGTAGTCCTGGCCGCGGGAGCCGTAGGAACCCCGGTGATCCTCCAGCGCTCCTCTTTGTTTCTTGGGGGTGTTCCCTCAGCTGTAGGACGCAACTTCTCTGGAAACGGTGAACGTGTCAGTGTGGCTGATGTGGACGAAGGAAGAGCGCGATCCCTGCTAGGCCTTTCCCGGCCGGACGGGTCCGCGTATCAGGGCCTGCCCATAGGCCGCCCCATCACCGCAGCAACCTACGACTACCTCGATCCTCATTCACCTGAGTTCGAGCGGTTCACTCTCCAGCAGATTTACTTTCCGCCGCTTACTAATCTACTGGCCCAAGCGGCGTCCGAACCCGGGTGGTACGGAATCGCTAAACGAGAAATGCGGGCCCGTTGGCGTTCCTGGCTAACGCTTCTGGCAATGGCCGAGGACGATAATGAGGGATTCTTCGGGCAATTGCCACTTACTGGGAGTTTTACTCGGCTCGCCCCGGGACTGGGAACAAGCAGCGTGAGCTTTCACCCTACTTCTCGGACACGCGGCGCCTGGGGAGTCGCCGACAGAGCGCTTCGGGAGATAATGGAGAAAGATGGTCTGGCCCGGGTACGTCCCTGGAGCGAGCAGGTGGCCGGCATCGTTACGGCGCACCCACTTGGATCGGCTCGAATCGGAGACGATCCGAGCACTAGTGCTCTGAATGCTAATCACGAGCTCCGAGGCTTTCCCGGGGTTTTCGTCACCGATGGCTCAGCAGTGCCTGCTTCGCTGACGGTAAATCCTTCACTGACGATCGCAGCGTTGGCAGAGCGCGCCAGCCCCTTTATTGTAGGCCGCGCCACTGAATCCGGGGTATCGGTCCGCTACAGAGCCTCATTGCCGGGAGAGTAGGGTTCAAGCCTGACTGAATAAGTATAGGGAATTGACGCGTATCATTGCAGGCAGGGGAATCTGCCGCCAGCGCCGGCCGACCTGATTGCAGGCCTAGAAGCTCCATCACTGGACACCGCTTGGTCACGTCCTGTTCCTCACATGGCCAAGCGGTGCAGGTGAACCTCTCAACTGACGATCACGTGACAGGTAGTCTCTTTACCGTTCCTCCCACGCAGGTATTCATTTGAGGGTAACTGCCACCGAGCCGCGGTAAGCCCTGCGGCCTGTGAAGCGCTCGTCGGCACCACCGCGACACTCTGTCCATCTGAAGCGCTGACGTGGGAAGGGCAGGGGAACGAGAAGGCCAGAGAGACGAGTTCACTCTAGCCACGGGCCTCGGTGCGGCTTCGACCTCGACTGCCGCAGCCGCAAGGACTTACACCACCCATGTCACCAGATTCAACAGCTAGCGATGCAAAACGCTCGGCTGGGAAACCCAGCCGAGCGTTCTTTTAAGCCAAGGCCATGAAGTTAAGGGTCGAGGCGGACATGTGTATGTCGCCTGATCTGTGCGATCGCCGGATGTGAGAAGCGGAGCCCCGGTAGAACGACGTCTGCCAAGACAAGCCGTTCGGCTTCGGGAACTCCGCTGTCCGGTCAGTGTGTCATCACCCGCGAGATCTCGGTAGCCGAGGGCGTCTACGCGCCAGGCCATCTGGGCGAGTTGACCCAGATCGTGTCCTTCGAGATGGTCGACGCGGTCCTTGCTGAGTGCGGGGCGGTGCAGGAACGGCTGCGGAAGCTCCCGGCCAGGGTTGTCGTATATCTCCTGCTCGCGGGCGCTCTGTTCGAGGAGTGCGGCTATCTTGCCGTCTGGTCCAGACTCACCGGCCCGCTCGGCTCGTTGCCGATACCGAAGATCACCGCGACCGCGCTCTGGCACGCCCGGTGCCGACTCGGAGCGCGCCCGCTGCACGCCCTGTTCGACCTGCTCCGCGGCCCTGCGAGCGCGATCCGCACCACTGGGGCACGCTGGGCCGGACTGCTGGTCGTCGCCATCGACGGCACCTATCTGGACGTCCCCGACGCCCCGGCCACCCGCGCCCACCTGGGCAAGGGGTCCAATCGGTTCAACACCGCCGGCTACCCGCAGCTCTGCCTGACCGCTCTGGTCGCCTGCGGCACCCGCGCCGTCCTGGACGCCGCCTTCGGGCCGCGCACCACCGGCGAGACCACTTACGGCCCACGCCTGCTGCGGCCGCTCGGGCCCGGGATGATCGTGCTGCTGGACCGAGGCTTCGCCGCAACGCCTTCCTCGAACACACCGCCGCCACCGGTGCCGGCTTCCTGGCCCGCCTCACCGCCAGCCGCAAACCGCCCGTCCTGCGCCGCTTCGCAGACGGCTCGTTCCTCTCCCGCATCGGCCCGCTTGAGGTCCGCATCATCGAGTGCGAGATCACCATCGCCACCACCGCCGGACGGCACACGGGCGTCTACCGGCTGGCGACCACCCTGCTCGACCCCCGCGCCCGCCCCGCAATCGAGCTGGTCAAGCTCTATCACGAACGCTGGGAGGTCGAGTCGGCCTACTTCGCGATCAAAAAAACGACGCTGGGTCCTGCGGGCCCGCACCATGCCCGGCATCGCTCAGGAGGTCTACGCCCTCCTGGTCGCCTACCAGGCCATTCGGATCGCCATCGCGGACGCCACCACAGCCACCACCGACACCGATCCCGACCGGGCCAGCTTCTCGATCGCACACTCCAGACCGCCCGAGACCAGGTCGTCCAGGCTGCAAACGTCATCGTCGGCACCACCATCAACCTGGTCGGCGCCATCGGCCGAGCCGTCCTGGACCACCTCATGCCCGCCCGCCGCCACCGCACGAGCCCCCGCGCAGTCAAACGCCCCCTGTCCCGATACAACTACAAGAGCCTCCGCGTCGACCGGCGCGCCTACAAAGCCACCCTCAGCATCGACATCCTCTCGAACACCGATCAGCCCTTAACTTCATGGTCTTGTCTTTTAAGCTCCCGGCAACAGTCAATTGATCACTTGGGTTGCCAAGACTCCACGAACCGTCGAGTCAGGCGGCAACCCAGTTGGGGACACACAGGGTTCACTGAACAGCTTCATCCTGGCAGGCCACGCTGAACGAATGCAGGATCTGGCAGACTGTACTGCTGGCGCTGCGCCTGGTACATGCGAGCGAAAGATCCGCCCATGGCCATCAGCTGATCATGAGTTCCGGATTCAGTGAGCCGCCCGTCGTCCAGGACGTAGATGCGGTCTGCATATCGAATGGAGCCGAGACGGTGGGTGATCAATACCACTGTCTGGCCGTCGCCGGCGAGCGCCATCAGTCTGTCGAACGTGTCGATCTCGGTCACGGGATCCAGCGCAGCGGTCGGCTCATCGCAGATGAGGATCTGAGCGCTCCTGAAGTGCGCCCGGGCCAGGGCCAGGCGTTGCCACTGACCACCTGAGAGATTGACTCCGCCTTCGAAGTCTCGAGCGAGCAGGGTGTCCCACTTCTCTGGAAGGCCATTCACGATGTCGTTGGCTTCCGCAAACGAGGCAGCGGCAGCCAGGCGTGAATCCTCATCCTCACACCCGGGTCGCCCAAGTGTGGCGTTCGCACGAGCGGTGAACGGCCACCGGTGGAAGTCCTGGCCGATCCAGGCCACGCGCGAGAACAAGGAGGCACGGTCAAGTTCTCCAACGTCGACCCCGTCCCACGCGATGGCGCCGTCCTCTGGACGGTGCAATCCTGCAAGGAGACGCGCCAGGGTGCTCTTGCCGCTACCGTTTGCACCCACTAGGGCGACAACTTCACCCTTCCGCAGCTCCATGGTCACGCCCTTCAACGCCGCTTTCTCGCTGCCCGGATACGTGAAGCGCACATTGCGAACAGTGATGCGTGAGGGGTCAGCGGGAACTTCAGCACCGGACGGGTGGATCGCGTGCTCGGCAGCTCGTTTCAGCGTGTTCGTATAGTCAGCTACGAACAGGCCGTGCGTGTAGAGATCGTTGAACTGCATCAGCAGAGACGTCAGTTGGCCAGTCACTCTGGTGATCGCTATAACCGCAGTAGCGGCGACGGCCAGGTGTACTGCGCCGGTGATCAGTAGCCAGCCCAGTGCGATGTAGGTCATGACGCGAGCGATTCCGCCGGCGGCGTCGGCCAGGAGCCCTGCCCCGGCCTGGGCCTTGGCGAGTCTAGCGCGCTCGCGCTCCAGGGCAAGGGACAGACGACGGTAGTGGCCTAGAAGGAACTCGGCCAGGCCATGCACCCGTATCTCCTCCGCGGGAGCACCCTGCGCCGTGAGCAGCTCAGCCAGAACGCTTTTCTGCCGGCCCTGGTTCATCCATTTCATCTGCGACTGGTACCCCCAGCGTGCGCTGACTACAGCCTTCCAGGCCTGGGGGAGCACCGCCAGAATGAGGAGAGGGACCAGCAGGGGATGCAAGGCGGCGACGGTGCTGGCGATTGCCACAACACTTAGGGCGGCTCCGGCCGCGGAGACAACGCTAGATGTCAGCTGCTGTGTCGAGCTCACACCAAGCTTCGCGCCGGCCAGGGATCGCTGGAATGCGCCGTCCTCAAGCACAGCAAGCTCGACGTGGGCGGCATGCTCGAGCATCCGCTGCTCGGCCGCGCGTTGGACCTTTGGCGATAGCCTTCCCTGAGCGACAGTGAATAGAGCGCGCATCAGTGAGCCGACCGCGAGGACGACCCCGACCACCAGCAGGCCAGGCACGGCTGCTCGCACCCGCTCGGGCGTTGGGCCAGCGGCCAGCAATCCGATGAGGACCTCATTAACGGCCAGCAGGCCAAACACATTGACGGCGGCTTGCGCGATCTGTGAAACGCTGACTGCCAGCAACGCCCACCTGTCTGCCCGCCAGGCCGTTCCGACGGCAAACCGGGCCAAGGAAGGCAAGGCCGAGGCCGTTGTCCAGAATCCGACTCGTGACGCGGTCGATACGTGGGATACCCATGATCCGTTGAGCCGGATGCCGGACCCGTACAGGGGATCGCGCATCTCGCTACCTCGTTCCCGCAGTCAACAGGGATCGGCGACTGCCGCCTCAGGTGTAGAGGTCTTCCGTATGGCGTGAGCTTTCAGAAGGCCAGGACACTCCATTGTGAGAGCGACCGGTAAAGGGGGGCATGAGTAGTGAATACCTGGGGCAGACCGCCAGCCGGAGAGCGGCTGGTTGCAACCGGGCGCGCGCCATGCGGGTCGGGCTGCAGCGGGCGGAGTTCGTTCGCCACGTGCACAGCCTGGCTGGTGCCTGCCAGGCTGTGTGCCGAGCCACAGAAAGCGTTCGCTTGTTCGGGGTGGGCGCTAGTCTGCTCGAGTGTGGACACATAGAGTGTCGATCAAGAGGAGCCGCTGTTCGTCAGCAGTTCGGTCATGCCGATGTCGAGAGAGTCGGCTTGTGCCGTGACAGCCGGTGCTCCTCCAGCGGCAGCCTGACGGAGGCACTCGCGGACCAGAGTGCCCCCAGGATTGCCGTTGTGGCAGCCTGAGCCGACGGAAGGATGCCACAGCACAGCGGATTCCGTAGTTGGCGTGCGCAGTGCCGCGGTGGCGAGGGGATCGCCGTAGCGGTCAGCTAGGCGAAGTCTCCAACCAGGCGGGTCCGACAGCCGCGATACCACAGCCAAGGGGTAAGCCGACGCGTCGCAACGTACCGACGGAACTATTGGCGCTTGACGACAGCGGCAGACTCTTCGGTCAGCAGAACCCGGGTCGTGACTGGCCGAGCGCCGACCGGAATGGCTCGGAGACTCATAGCCCCTGCGAGGGGAACAGAGTCGAACGCATAGACGGGTTGCTGATTGCGCAGGTGGGATCAGGCATAGGAGATAGGCGCTGCGACGGTGTCCCCTTCCTCGGCGCCGTGGAGTTCCCAGAACATGCCAGCGCTTTCGGGCACCCGTACCGCGTAGTCGACCACGCCGGACACCACCCCTTCCGAGTTGACAGCAACGAAACTCCCAACCGACCGCAACGAATGCGGCGGCCGCCAAGCGTCATGCAGGCTGCCGATACGCTGCCCTGGCGGCATGTCCACCTCACGGAGTGCTGCCACTGCCGCCGTGATCGGCGGTGGAGTGCCGACGGATCGACAGACCTCGCTCTCCAATGCGCATCATCTGTGTGTCCAGGACGGATCTCCTCACTCCTGACCGGCATGGCGATCTGCCGACTGCTCGCTCTTCTTCTCAAAGTCATTAGGCAGCGATCACCCTAGAGGCCCCGAGTTACTCCTTACACGCCGGAACGCCGGGGAGCACTTGGGCCCCTGAGTCCAGCGGTATCCGGACCACCTGCAGACCCGATAGAGCCCCATGAGGTCCAGCCTGGGAAGCGGGCGACGCGGGCGTGGTGCCTCTGCATGTGGACGGTGCCCCAGAGTGACGGGCTGATGATCGGCACGCTGTCTCATCATGAGAGGGGACTCGACCATACATATCTCGTGTCATTCCGGCGAGTGACATTCAGCATCCTCGGGGCTCACGATCCTCGTTTTGCCTGATGGGAGACACAAGCGGAGCTCTCGGCAAGATCCACAGCATGCTTCGTGACGATGTTTCAGGGCGATATGCTGACATCCGGGCGGTGGAGTGCCGGTCATGGACTTGGACGGAGCCCGCCGCCAGCCTGCCGGCTCGGGACGGGTCTGGTCCGCGAAGCCGGAACCGTTTTGCTTGAGTATGGGTGCCCTGTCGCATGCCGGGATGGTCCGACGCCGTCCGACGTCCGTTTCAGACTCGGCCAGGTGGTCCGAGCCCCGGAGGTCACATCGGTCCGGATCCATGCGGGCGTGAACCAAGGGGGCTGTGAGACGCGGAATGAGTAGTGAGTACCCAGATGGTTTTGCTCATGCGCTGGCAAAGTGACCGATCGAGGAGTGTTTGCCCTGATGATCTGGGGTAGCCGGTGTGCCAGGGCAGTCTCCCACCCGTGAATTGGATACGTGAGGTGGCAGTGGTGATTGGCCCTATCAGTTCCGGGGCGGCGGACCGTTCGGCGAGGTCCGCCGATCTTCTTCGAGCGCCCTTCGTCGGCAGAGAAGCGCAGCTGAAGGCTTTCTCCCAAGTACTTGCAGCCCGGCGCGGCTGTGGTTTTGTGGTGTACGGGCCATCCGGGGTTGGCAAGTCGCGGCTGGCCGAGGAGTGCCTGGCGAGCGCAGTCCGTGCCGGGTTCCGCGGAATCCGCGCCGTGGCAAGCGCCGCCGCTGCCGTAGTACCGCTTGGAGCCATCGCTCACCTTCTCCCGGACGGAGTCGATCTCTCCGACCCAGCTCAAGCCTTTGCGGATGTGGCCGAGAGTCTTGCAGGTCGTGGAAAGGGACGCCGTTGGATCTTGTGGGTGGACGATCTGCACCTACTAGATGCAGCTTCGGCCATGCTCCTGCGGCAACTCATGGACGCGGGTCTGATGCGGGTCATCGCTACGCTCCGCACAGGTGAAGAAGTGAGCGATGCCGTCAGGGCGCTCTGCCACAGCGATGCTGTCCATCGGGTAGACCTGGACGAACTGAACCGCGACGAGACCGAGCGGTTCCTTGAATCTGTACTGGGGGGGACAGTCGGCCGGCGCACCGTGCACCACTTGCACGAAGGCTCCGGCGGTAATCTGCTCTACCTCCACGAGTTGGTGCGCGGAGCCCTGGACGCTGGCACTCTCATCGATGACGGAGAGGTGTGGCGCCTGTCCGTCGCATCACTCTCCGGCACACCGAAGCTGACTGAACTGGTCGACATGCGGCTGGCCGCCGCAGGACCAGCAGGCCGGCCCGTACTCGAACTGCTTGCGCACTGTGAGCCCTTGCCACTTGCGGACGCAGAAGCCATGGCCTCGCTAGGGGTCCTGAGCGAGCTGGAGCGAACAGGACTCATCCGCACGGTGGAGAATCGACGCCGTACCGCTGTGATGTTCTCCCACCCGTTGTATGCGGAAGTCTTGCGTAAACAGACCCCAGTTCTCCGCCGCCGCAAGCTGCTTCTGGAACAGGCGGAGCGCATGGAAGCGCGCGGTGCCCGCAGGAGAGACGACCCGCTGCGCATCGCCATCTGGAGACTGGCTGCTTCAGGTACCGCCAATCCAGACCTGCTGGTGCAAGCGGCCACCTTGAGCTTCCACGCCCACGACTATGCTCAGGTCACAACCCTCCTTGAGGCCCTGCCAGCAGCGGCGCACACCACATCCTCCCGGCTCCTACTCGGATATGCCCTAATCGAACTGGGCAAGTGGCAGTCAGCTGAGCGCGTACTGTCTGTTGCCGACGCTCACGTTGTCGACGAGAAGGAGAAACTTGAGGTTACGCTCGCGCGTATCCTGAGCCTCTTTTGGCTGGGAGAGCGAACGCAGGAGACATTGGAGGTTGTCGACGCAGCCCTCCGCCAGGTGACTAGCCGCTCTGGGCAAAGGGCACTGCGGATTATCGAGGGCTATGTCCGGGTGATCTCAGGACAGCCAGAACGCGGACTGGAGCTGCTCGAGGAGTATCTGGAAGACGATGCTCACCAGAGCCACGACCTGAACACATGGCTGCGGGGCGCCCTCACGAAGACACTCGCGCTCACAGCACTCGGGCGTGCGGTTGAGGCGACGGCTTGGGGCGAGCACGCCTATGAGACCCATGTTCGCGCCGAGGAAGAACAACATCTGGTACCGCATCCCGCAACCCAGTTGAGCCATCACGCTCTGGCAGAGTCCGGGAGGGTCAGGGATGCCCTGAGTGTGGGAGAGCAGGCGTTCAGCGATCTGATGATCTCTGCGGACACCACAGTGCCCCGCATCTGGGTTGCGTTCTGCATGGGACGGGCTGAATGGCAGGCGGGTCATCCGGCAGCAGCCCGACGCTGGTTTGCAGAAGTGCTCGCTCCTGCGCGTGAGATCCACCACCTCCGGGTTCTGCGCCTGACAGCCTCGTACCTGGCGGCAGTGGCAGCGGAGTTGGGTGATCTCGATGCAGCAACGACGACGCTGGCAGATCTCCCTGAGTATCCCGTCATGGGATGGCTCACCGGGGAGGAACGTCTTGGTGAGGCATGGGTGCTGGCTGCTCAGGGCAAGACCGCACAAGCGCGGAAAGTGCTTCTGGAAGCCGCGGAAAGTGCCGGACGGGCTTGCTTCTTCACGTCTGAGGCCCTGCTCCTGACGGAGGCAGCACGTCTGGGCGGAGCAAAGGATGTAGCTGGCCGACTGTCCGAACTTGCGCAACTCTGCGAAGGAACAATGACGCCAGCCAGGGCGCGTTTCGCCCTGGCAGTAGCCGCCGACGATCCGGATCAGCTGCTGTCCGCCGCCGACGAACTCGGAGAACTTGGCCTCGACCTGCTGGCCGCCGAGGCTGCAGCAGCAGCCGCTACGGCCCTGCGTAAGATCGGCGAGTCACGAGGTGTGACTGCGGCGAGAAACCGGGCAGCGACCTGGGCTGCACGATGTGACGGTGCCCGCACCCCCCTGCTGGCATCAACAGAGGCAGCCGCAGTCCTCACTGAGCGCGAGCGAGAAATCGCACAACTCGCCGCTAGAGGTACCACGAGCAAAGAAATCGCCGAGATGCTCAGCCTGTCAACCCGAACGGTCGACAACCATCTGCAGCATGTCTACACCAAGCTCGGCATCACCAATCGGCGAGACTTGGCGAAAATCCTCAGCACGTGACCGGCAGAGCAAGGGACCGGAATGCCCACGGTTTCTGCTAAGACGTCATCTCATTTGGCGAGTCTGTGCGACGATTCGTCGGCCGGTGGGAAGTCGTGAGCGGGGGCGAAGGCCGATGGAGTACGTCGATCTCGATGGGCAGGTCGGTGACCTGTCAGGGGTCTTGGACGCGGCTCGCTACCTGAGCCACCTCCCCTCGATCTCCGGTGACTTGCCGCCAGGCGCCTGGGCTTTCGCCACGGACACGGACCACTACGACTTCCGCAGCAGGCGCTGTGTGAAGGACCTGACGCTCCGGGCTGTCCGGGGTGCCGGCGGTGAGGAGATGGAGGTCGAGTTCCGGCACAACTGCTGGAAGCACGACCAGGACCTGCTGATCCGCTACACAGGGGTGTCCAGCTTCGTCATCGACCCTGTCGGCGAGGACCGGGGGACGGACCTCGGGACTGTGATTCTCGACGAGGTCCTGCCGCACAGGGACGGCTGCAGCCATGAGATCGCCTGCTGGGACGGCACACTCACCCTTGTCTGCCGTGACCTCCAGGCGATCTGGACTGAGACCATCTGTTCCAGCAAGTCGTAGGCGCGACAGGTCATGGGGATTGTTGAGCGGCTGGTGCCAGACGAGTTGTGGGAGCTGTTTCAGCGGGTGGTGCCGGAGGCGCCGTCGCGGCCTCAGGGCGGTGGCCGGCGTCGGCATGGCGACCGGGAGGTGCTGGCGGCGATCGTGTTCGTGGCCACGTCGGGCTGCACGTGGCAGCAACTGCCGACAGCGTCCTTCGGGCTGTCGGGAGCGACGGCCCACCGGCGGTTCAGTGAGTGGTCGAACGCCCGGGTGTGGGCCAAGCTCCACCGCGTGGTGCTCGACGAGCTCGGCGCCCGCGGCGAGCTGGACTGGTCCCGCTGCGCGATCGACTCAGTGAACATGCGGGCCCTGAAAAGGGGGACCTCACAGGTCCGAATCCTGTGGACCGGGGCAAGTACGGCTCGAAGATCCACTTGATCACCGAGCGAACCGGTCTGCCCATATCCGTAGGAATCTCGGGCGCGAACCTGCACGACAGCCAGGCCCTGATCCCGCTGGTGAAGGGCATCCCGCCGATCCGCTCCCGCCGCGGGCCCCGACGGCGCAAGCCGGGCAAGCTCCACGGCGACAAGGGCTACGACTACTCTCACCTGCGGAGATGGTTACGCGAGCGTGGCATCACGCACCGCATCGCCCGCAAGGGCGTCGAGTCCTCGCAGCGGCTGGGCCGTCATCGCTGGACCGTCGAACGCACCATGTCCTGGCTCGTCGGCTGCCGCCGGATCCACCGACGCTACGAACGCAAAGCCGACCATTTCCTCGCCTTCACCAGCATCGCCTGTAGCCTCATCTGCTACCGCAGACTCACCAAATGAGATGACGTCTAAAGGGTCCGGGAACCGATCCTACGCCGGCTTCACGACAGGCTCAGCTTCCTGGCAGATCCCGGCGACTCACGAGCTTCGGGATGCCATCTTCCTGGTAAGCCTGCAACACGCATCAGGCCATCCGGTCGGGGTGCAGGACACCCGTCTCGCCACCTCGGTCCCGAAGGCAGACAACACGCCGCCAGAATCGTCATGCTGAGCCATTTCCCCCGATGGGAGCCCTGAGTACCCGATGCTCAGGAAGAACTGTCGGCACCCTAGGAAGGTGAGAGAAGTAGGGATCTGGATGATGCAATGGTGCAGCGACCCGAGGTTGGGGAATGACAGGCAACGAACGCAGCCGCGCAGGCGCGCCGAAGACGATGGCAGACTCCGTCCTGCTCATCGACGTGATACGAGCGGTACTGGACAGGTGCAACGGACAGAGATGGTCGATCCGACCGGACGAAGCATGGTGCTATCTGTCGCCGCCTGAGGGTCACAATCGTGAGCACGGGTGGAAACTGCACGTGACAGCGACACCTCTCTCGGCACCGCTAGTACTAGCACGCGCCGGCGAGGTGCTGGTGCGTGCCGGCTGCGCGTTCAAGTTCGGCACAGACATGCGGCGGGTGTCTCAGCTTGTCGACCAGTGGTACGCCCGAGGCGGAGGTGGAAAATTCATCACCGTTTACCCAAAGGATGACGACCAGTTCCGTGAACTCGCGGAGCAGCTCCATCGGGTCACCGAGGGTCTGCCAGGTCCAGGCATTCTGTCCGACAAGCGTCTGCGTCCGGGCAGCCTGGTTTTCTACCGTTATGGCGAGATTGGCGGCAGTGGGCACTCGGACTTCACCGACGATGGCACGTTCCAGCGAAGGATGGTGGGACCAGACGGCACATCAGTTGCTGATGAGCGCAACGCATGGTTCTCACCACCGCCATGGGCGTCATCGCCGTTCCCGGATGATGTGATTGAGACCCCGCAGACCCCTGATTCTGTCCTCCTGGCGGGGCGGTACCGGGTCACGGCGGCCATCCGGCATGCCAACAAAGGCGGCGTTTACCGTGCCGTGGACGAGGTGGATGGCGCAGAGGTGGTGATCAAGCAAGCGCGAGCCCATGTCGGGTCTGGGCTCGACGGCACAGATGTGCGTGACCGGCTGCGTCAGGAGGACCGGATCCTGCAGGAGCTGCAGCCCCTTCGAGTCGCCCCTGCCCGGGTAGGACTCATGGACGAGCAGGGAGACCTGTTCCTCATCCAGGAACAGGTGCCCGGACAGACCCTGCAAGACTGGTCGATGAAGCGCGCCACTGAAGACCCTTGCATATCCAGCGAAGAAGCGCTGGACATGTCATCCAGGCTCGTGGAACTGGTGCAAGAGATCCACGAAGCCGGATACGTGATCCGGGACCTCAAGCCAGCCAACATAATGGTGCTCCCAGAGGGTGATCTGCGGATCATCGACGTTGAGTATGTGACACGCTGCGACACCATGTGCCGTCCCATAGGCACACCGGGGTTCATGGCCCCGGAGCTGGAGCATGGTGATGCCGCCATGGAAGCCGGCACGCCCGCAGACTGCTACAGCCTGGGAGCCACGCTGTTCCACATGATCACAGCGCTGGTGCCGACATGGCTGAACCGTAGAGACGACGGCCAGGACGTGGGAGAGATCCTGGCTCGAATTAGCGGATCTCACCCAGTTCTGTCCAGCTTCATCGGCCTCATCATCGGACTGACACAGACAGATCTCCAGGAACGTTGGACACTCGCACAGGCCCGCGACTGGATCACCGCACTCGCCGACGGTGATACCTCCCTGGAGACACCGGCCGTACTGGAAATGTCGCTCTCGGACGAGCGTCTGGAAGAGCTGATCAACGAGCGGATCCAGCTGCTGCAGTCTTCCATGACTCCCGACGCGGCGAAGCTGTGGAAAATGAGCCAGGAATCTGGTGAGGAGCGTGATCCCTGCGCGGCGTGGAACGGTGCCGCTGGTGGGCTCGCTGTCCTCACTACGGCAGCTACTCACGTATCTGGTGGGCTGCGTGAGACTGTAGCCGACGCAGCTGCCTGGATTAATCAGAGGCTGTTCTCCATCCCTCGGCTGCTTCCGGGCCTGGCCTTCGGCCGCGCTGGCACCGCATGGGCGCTCCACGATGCTGGACAGCTGCTGGGGAATGCTGAACTCAAAGAACGTGCGATCGATCTGGCTGCAAAGCTGCCAACTGAGTGGCCTATCGCAGACATCACGCATGGGCTGTCTGGCGCTGGCATGGCGAACCTGCACTTGTGGCAGGCCACGGGAGATCCGCGACCGCTGAAGCATGCGTTGGCCTGTGCGGACTCCGTGCTTGCCGCGGCCCAGCGGGACGGTGACGACTGGAGTTGGCCGATACCCAAGGACGTGGACTCCATCCTGGCAGGTGTGAATGTATACGGCTTCGCCCACGGAATTGCGGGAGCCGGTGCATTCATGCTGGCCATCGCCCAGGCTGCGGAAGCACACGCCCCTGGTTCAGGAAGCAGATTCTACGAAGCCGCGCTGGGCGCCGGCGAAACATTAACCCGTGTGGCAGTCCGCCGAGAGACCGGAGCTGTCTGGCCGCGCTCTGCCGCCGCCCGCCAGACTCCCGTGGATGACACAGTGAAGCCTGTCCACGGCATGTACTGGTGTGGGGGTGTTGGCGGCATCGGATCCTTCCTCGTTCGTCTCGGGGCTGCAACTCACGAACAGCGCTTTGTAGACCTGGCCGAACAGGCTGCCGCCGAGGCCGCCCGCAACCCATGGGACGCTCCCCCGGGTGCATGCTGTGGCCTCGCAGGCGTGGGCCATTTCTTCCTTGACATGGCTCATTACACTGGCAAGGACTCGTACCATCACCAGGCGCGTACCATCGCCGCGATCATAGATGCCCGAACCGTTGTGAATGCCAGGGGCCACAGACACAAGGAGGAGTCTCTTGACTACCAGGGCGGGGTCGCGGGCATGCTGAGCTTCTTTCTCCGGCTCCGCCACGGAGGCAGTCCCCCTTGGACACCAGAACAGGTGAACGCTTCTAGGTAATCTAGCGGCAGAAGAGCATCCCATCGGGTGTCTCGTGGCCTGGGATGCCACGAGATACCCGGCTCTCGTTTCGGTGCCTTTCCTCTCCTGATGACTGAGCTGGCGATAAGGTGGCACGCGGATCTTCCGCGATAACGAACTAAGAACCACTGAGAAGTAAACTGAATGCTTTCTGTGATCCATTCTTCAACGGTCTGCATCCCCGCCTGAGTGAGTAGACACTGCTCAGGTGTGCATCCCGGTCTACTTGAACTATAGATGTGTAGAGGTAGTGCTGGCCCCTGGATTCGGAGGACGGATCATGCAGACATCCACCTCAAGAGACATGGATACAGTTGATCAGTGTGTCGTATTTCTCGCCCAAGTTCACTCGCAAGCGACGCAGCTCGGCAACACAGAAGAAACGTCAGAGAAGTTTCGCGTTTGGGCGCGCATTATGCTCCGCTCCCTGGCACAACTAGACCTCTCGCCGCCACCTCCAGAGCCGCTTGCGCGGTGCTACCACGAGGCAATTAGGGGGCTTATTGAAGAACGGATGGCGCCCGTTACCATAGGCGGCCCGACTTCGATGTGGCTGCTTCAGGCGCTGCACACTATAGAGGATCACCCGGATCCGGAATGCCCGAGCGAAAATTACGCAACGTGGGTTGTCGCAGCATCCCGTACATTCGTAGCACTCCTCGAAGCCACGAAGTTCGATGACCTTCTTCCAGGCAGAAGCGTTCTCGCATTTAGCGAACGCATCCGCAGTAATCTCTCTGCTGCCCTCACCGCCCTGAGCAGTCTCATGCCTGCCACGGGATGACGACTGCCCTCGGACGTAATGAGCCTCGCCACGCTGCTGACTACGGCGATCGAGACGACCGCGCACCAGTCCTGAGAGCGTGACCCCGCCGTTTACAATCCAGTTGAGAGTGCACTCGGCACAGATGTTACGAACTGCCCGATATGTATATTTGGCCGTACCTGCTCCCTAAGCGGGAGCGGTTCGCGCAGGTGAGGGCAGGGTGGGCAGGATTCACCTGAAAGTGAGGCCAGTGGGTTCAGAGTTTGAAGAGAAACAAGTGCGTCGGCCCTCTTGCCCGCGCATGTTTGTTCACTCGGCCGGCGTCGGCGTGCCCAGCTCGCCCTCACCCACCCGTCCCCGTAGCGGTCGGTCCTACGCACAGGGCCGGGTCCGAAGCAGTGCGGGCTCTCCCTGCGAATCGACAGGATCGCTGCCGACCAGCCCTGCCACAGGGCCGTCTTCCCTGCGCTTCACCAGCTCCGGCTAGCACTGTCCACCCATGACTTCGGGTCGCCCGCGAGCGTGGCAGCACTGGCGCTCCGCCCAGACGGCATCAGCTGCTGGGCGGACAAGGGCTACCAGGGTGCGAGCGGACCGCCTTCTTTCCCTCGGGGTGCTGGACAGCTCTTCCATCGGCCAGCAGGCATTCAAATCCCGATGCGATGTCACCGCGATATGGGGCTGTCAGTTGGTCTCACGCGAGGGTGTGGGCATTGGTGCGTCTGCCAGTTCCGCTACGCTCCCTTGCCGGATTGAGCCTGAGCCACACTGCGAAGGCCTCGGGTTATCTACTCAGGCGTCCACTTGGCTGCAGGGCGAGCCTGACTGCCAAGGCGGTCGGCGCCTGAGGGGACCTTGTAGTGCTCGGGTTGGTCTTCGTGCGATCTGGGACCAGGGACCTTGGGAATCACCAATCAGTGAGCCTCTTTCATCCTGTGCTGGAGGGTGAAATGGGCTGGTCAGCGGGTGTGGTGACGAGGCAGGGCCTCTCGTCGTTGGCGTGGTGATTCCACTCAGCACACCGGCGACCGAAGGGGCCCTGTTGGTTCCGTATCCTGCCATGCCCGACGTCCCGCAT
>NZ_JBHTSA010000087.1:0-34503 GCF_042795405.1 Streptomyces sp. NPDC056480
TTTCGGGGGGGCGGCGGGTGGGCCGGCCGACCGGCCGGCGGATCCGTGGCGCCGGAAGCGCCGGAAGCGCCGGAAGTGCTGGGCGGGGGCGGTGGGGAGATCCTGGAAGTGCCCCTTCGTGAAGGGAACGGACCATGGTCACCCTCCTGACGACCCCGGCCGACCGCGAGCTGGTCATCACCCGCACCTTCGACGCCCCGCCGGCCCGGGTCTGGGAGGCGTGGACGGCCCCCGAGCACGTACGGGAGTGGTACGGGGCGTCCGGGCTGAGCACGACGGTCGTCGACATCGATCTGCGGGTGGGCGGCGCGTGGCGCTGGGGCCAGACCGCCCCGGACGGTCAGCAGATCGTCTTCTCCGGCAGGTACGAGGACGTCGTCCCGGTCGAGCGGCTCGACTACACGGAGGTCTTCGAGCAGATGCCGGACGGGGAGCCGGTCCGCGTCACGCTCACGTTCGACGCGACTCCGGACGGTGGCACGGCCCTGACCAGCACGTCCTTCTGGCCGTCGAACGAGATCAGGGACCAGTCGCTGGCTGCGGGCATGGAGGCGGGGGTACGGGAGCAGTACGACCGGCTCGCGGAGCACCTGAAGTCGATGTGAGGGCCGGCCCTCCCCGCCCGGTCACGGGCGTCGGAAGAGCGCCGTCCAGAGGAAGGCCTCCCCGAAGGCGGGGGAGCCGGCGCTCTCGTCGCGCATGCGACGGACCTCGACATCGGTGAGGTCGGCGAAGATGCCGCGCAACGAGGCGTCCGTATAGGCGAGTCCGCCGTCGAGTCCGCCCTTCCGGTAGAAGTCGGCGTCGGGCAGTTCGGAGCCCATGCCGCCCTCTCCGGCGGCGAACGCGGTGAGGGCGAAGTGCCCGCCGGGGGCGAGGACGCGGTCCAGGAGCGCGAGGTGGCTGATGCGGCGGTGCGGTGGCAGGTGGTGGAAGCAGCCGGAGTCGTAGACGAGGTCGTACGGGCCGTCCAGCGGAGCGGTGAACGCGTCGCCGCACACGAAGCGGACGCCTTCCGCTCCGGCCTCCGCGGCGCGTTCCTCCGCCCAGCGGATCGCGGTGGCGGAGAGGTCGACGGCGTCCACCCGGTACCCGAGCGACGCGAGGTACAGACTGTTCCGCCCGGGCCCGCACCCGAGGTCGAGCGCGCGGCCGCCTCCGGCCGGGAGCAGCCCCCGCTCGACGTACGAGACGAGGTTCTCGTCGGGCTTGGCGACGAAGAACGGCACGGGCTTGTCCCGGTCGGAGTAGAAGCCGTCCCACCAGTCGGCGCCCCCCTCCGTCCACCGGTCGGCGGCGGGCGCGAAGAGCCCGTCGAGCAAGGTCAGGACGTCGTCGATCGTGCGGATTCCACGGTTGTCCGGGTCCATCGTGATCCCCCTCCGAGTCGATCTCCAGGGTAGGGGGTGGAGGGGTGAAAGCCCAGGTCAGGGGTGGTGTGCGGAGGTGCTCTGCGGGTGCTGGGCGCCTTGGGGGCCGCCGTGCGACCCCGCGGGGGCCGTGCTCTTCTCGGCGGGCGCCTCCTGCCCGCACAGCCTCGGGAAGGGGCCTTCCGGGGCGTCGCCCAGGCAGGTTTTCGTACGGGATTCCAGCCTCGTTCACCGGTGTGCCCCCGGCTGGATTGAACGGGTTCGAAAACCTGGTTCGGTGGTCACCCGCCTCTGCTACTGTCGGCCTGCTTGCGCGGGGGACGAGCGGCGAGATCATGAGACCCCTTCCCCGCGCCGTATGCCCTGGGGAGGGACTTCTACGTGATCAGCCCGTTGGATCGACGGCCGCGCCGTCGTGTGCTCGGCCGCATCGCACTCACCGTCAGCCTCGCGGTGACGGCCGGCGTCGGCACCACCGTGGGGGCGACGGCCGACACGCCCGGCGCGTCCGGCGAGGCCGTCGTCGTCAGCCCGGGAGCACGCTTCGTGCCCCGTGCCACCCTCGTTCTCAACGCGGGGGAGACCGGCTTCCTGACGGCGCGGGAGGGCGACGACCGGCTGCGCTGGATCGACTACGCCACCGGCCGGGCCACGGTCCTCGACCACCGGCTGCCGAAGCCGCTCGCGTACGACGTCGACGAGTACCGCTTCACCGCGTACCCGGCGGACTTCGGCCACGGCTCCGACACCGTGGCGATCCACTCGGAGAGCCCGACCCCGCACGTGACGCTCCAGCAGCGGGCCGGCGGCGGGGCGACGGTCGAGGTTCCGATACCGGAGGGCCAGACGTACGTCGCGACCTACGGCGACACCGTCATCACCCGGACCGGCACCGAGCGCGCCGTCACGAGCCTGCACCTGCTCCGCGCGGAGGCCGGCGGAATCCGGGAGCAGAGGCTGGAGGGGCTGCCCGAGGGCTGGAACCTCTCGATCAGCGAGGGCGACGCGCGGTCGGTCGCCGTCCGTGGCATCAAGTGGGCCGACTCCACGATGAGTCAGGGCTGGTGGGTCGTCGACCTGGCGAGCGGGAAGCTCACGACGCTCTCCACCCACGGCGAGAGCGTCTCCTTCGACCGGGACTCCGTCTTCCACTACGGTGCTCCGTCCAACAGCGAGGCGCAGGTGTACCGCCGCGACGACCTGGACGCGGCGCCGGCCACCCTCGACCTGCGGGACGTCGCCTCCTACGACGACGTGGTCCGGCCCCTCGGCGACTCCTTCATCACCGTGACCCCGCCCAGCCCCGGCAACGACGGCGGATACCGGGGCAACCACCTCGTCCAGCGCGGCATCACGGGGAGCTGGAAGTCCCTGCTCGCCGTGGCCTCCCCCTCGGTGCACCGCACCCCCGACGGCTCGCTCCTGGTGGCCGGAGCGGAGCAGAACACCAGCTACGGAGCCCTCGACTGGGGGTACCACCTCGTCACCGAGGCCGCCGACGGCACCGTCACGCGCAGGCGCGTCGCGGACATCGAGGACATGGAGGCCAAGCCCGCCGGGATCT
Source organism: Streptomyces sp. NPDC056480 (assembly GCF_042795405.1). Taxonomy (NCBI): domain Bacteria; kingdom Bacillati; phylum Actinomycetota; class Actinomycetes; order Kitasatosporales; family Streptomycetaceae; genus Streptomyces; species Streptomyces sp. NPDC056480. Next base: position 2,935 of record NZ_JBHTSA010000087.1, read on the forward strand.
CCCTCGGCAGCGGCATCCTCACCACCTCCGACGACTCGAACTACTACGCCCCCCACACCTACGTCGGCGGCTACCGGAGCACCTGGCTGAAGACCTCCGGCCGACCGGAGGAGCTGCGCTCGACGGTCGACGGACTCACCAGCGGCAACGACGCGGACTGCACCGACAACGAAGGCGCCTACTGCGTCTCCATGTTCGCGAGCGGGGACGGCTCCCACGGCCGGACGGCGGGCACCGAGCAGGACCTGACCATGCTCTACCGGAACGGATCCGCCGAGTGGGGCCCCCGCCTCTCGTCGGGGCTCGGCAGCCCCCGGCTCGTCGACCTCTCCGGCCGTTTCGGAGTCGTGAACCAGGGCTGGGGCGGCACCCAGGCGGTCGTCGAGTTCCGCGGCACCGACTCCGGCGCCGTGCTGCGGAAGCGCGAGCCGGTCGCGTCGGCCGTCTGGGGCAGCACGCTGTGGAGCGCGGTCGGCCGGTGGAACGACACGGGTGACAACGTGTCGACCACCGTGGTCTCGAAGACGCTTCCTGCGGCGGCCGCCACCGTGAGGTCCTTCAACGCGGGCTGTGTCCCCAGCGAGCTCCAGGCCGTGGGCCGCTGGGTGTACTGGAAGTGCGAGAACTACTGGGGCGACTTCAAGGGTGCGGGCCTGTACGACCAGGCCAACGGGCGCACGCTGCGTCTCGGCACCGAAGGCGTGCTGCTCGGCGACGGGTACTTCGTCTCCCGCTCGGACGCCTCGGGTCTCACCCTGTACGACGTGCACGGCTTCCTCCCGACGAGCGGTGACCCCGCCGACGTCCCGCAGCGCGTCGTGGCGACCCCCGCCGACCTCGGCGGGAGCGTCGGGCGCCGGTCCGGCTGGACCGTCGACCGCTTCGGCGGACACGTCGCCTACACCGGCGACGACCGCCGGGTGCGGATCGTCCCGTCCGGCGTGCCGACGTCCCGGATCGCCGTCATCGACACCGACGCCGCGGCCGCCTTCAACCTGAGAACGGCCGCCTGGAAGCCCCGCTGGTGGCTCTCCAAGCCCGCCGCCTCCTGGACGTTGACGCTCAGGCTCAAGGCGACCGGCAAGGTCGTCCGGACCTTGGGCGGGGGCGAGGCGCGCGGCATCATCGGCTCCGCCTGGGACGGGAAGGACGCGGCGGGACGGCCCGTCGCGAACGGCGCGTATACGTGGACGCTCACCGCGAAGGCGGCCGACGGTGTCCAGGCGGACCTGTCGGTCGTGGGAACGGTGTCGGTGACCGGTGGTGCCGCGGTGTGGCGCGACATGGGCGACGACGGCGTGGGCGACCTGCTGGCGATGGACCCCGCCGGTGCGATGTCGATGTACCGGGGTACGGGCACCGGAGCGCTCTCGGCGCGGATCGCCGGCACGGGGTCGAAGTTCGCCGCGTCGACGGTGTTCGTTCCCCTCGGCGATGTGAACGCCGACGGGTGCGCGGACGTCCTCGCCCGGGTCGGCGACCAGCTCCGGGCGTACCGGCCGGGGTGCGGACAGGTGGTGTCGGCCTCCTCGCCGTACACGACGATCGGCGCGGGCTGGGGTCAGTACGACGTGCTGACCTCTCCCGGAGATGTGAACGGCGACGGCCACGGAGATGTGGTGGCGCGTCAGGCGGCCACCGGGGACATGTACTTCTACGCCGGTACGAGCGACCACCGGCTCACGACGCGTGTGAGGATCGGCACCGACTGGAAGCTGTACAAGAGGATCGCCGGCGCCGGTGATCTCAACGGCGACGGCCGCGGTGACCTGCTCGGTGTCGACGCGGCGGGTGTGCTCTGGCGGTACTACGGCACCGCCGCCGGCGGTGTCACCGCGCGGGTGAAGGTCGGCGGCGGCTGGGGCGCCTACTCGGCGCTCGTCGGCGTCGGAGACCTCTCGGGCGACGGGCGCGCGGACCTGCTCGCCCGCGACACCACCGGGAAGCTGTGGCGGTACAGCGGCACCGGGACCGGCGGGTACGGCGGGCGGGTGCTGATCGGTTCGGGCGGCTGGAACGGTTTCAAGGGTCTGTACTGACGCTCATCCCACCCTTCCCACCCTTCCTACCCTTCCCACCCTTCCGCCCCGAGGGCCCGGCCGTCACGGCCGGGCCCTCGGGCTTTCGCCGGGCTTCCGGGGGCTTCCGTCGGGCTTCCGTCGGGCTTCCGTCGGGCTTTCGCGCGGCGAGCCGGGCGCGCGGAGGAAAGGCGCCAATCTGGCAGATGCCCCGGACCTACCCCAGGCCGAAAGCCCTCGGGTGTGAACCAGGGCGTATGGGGATATGGGGGATGTATGTGTTGTGCCGTGCTGTCCGGTACGTGTCGCGCGCGATTGGCCGGACTCCTCCTTTGCCCCCATGTCGGGCCACGGCTAGTGCCATTGGCGGCCGGGGCCTCCGCTCCCCATCATCGTCCGGGGTGCGCCGCACCAGCCATCGGTGAGGCCTTCGAGGAGGCGACGACCGTGCAGACGAACGACGTGCCGGTGGTGGGGAACGGGTGACCGTCTTCACCGGTCACCGCCTCGCCCGACTCATCGCCGACCGCACCGGGCGGCCCGCCCTCGGGCACGACGCCGACGTCGTCGGCCGCGTGCTGCCGTTCAGGGTCGGCTCCCACGCGGCCGACGAGCTCATCGACTGGTCGCGCGCCCCCGACGACCCCCTCTTCCGGCTCCTCGTGCCCCATCGCGAGCTGCTCGCCCCCGCGGACTTCGCCGCCGTCGAGCAGACCCTGCGCGACGGCGACCGGGACCGACTACGGCTCGTCGTCGACGGCCTGTGCGAGCGGCTCGACCCGCACCCGGCCGGCCGGGACACCGCGGCCGTCCGGTACACCTGCCCGGGCACCCTGCTCGTCCTGCCCGACCGGTGCCGCAGCTGCCCCGCCCACTGCGCGTCCTGCTTCCGCCGGCCCCTGTCCGCAGGCGACCCGGCGCTCGGACGGTCGCGGGGCGGGCCCGAGGCGATGACGGCCCTCCTGGCCCGGCACCCGGAGATCACGGACGTCGTCCTCGACGGCGAGGACCCGCTCGCCCTGAGGGCGGCCGAGCTCGACGCCTACCTCGCTCCGCTCCTGGCCACTCCCCAGGTACGGACGATCCGCATCCGGACGAGGGCCGTGGTCCACACCCCGGAGCGCTTCCTCGCCACGACCGATGACGTCGCCGACGCCGACGACCTGCTCCGCGTCCTCGAACGGGTCGTCGCGGCCGGCCGCCACCTCTCGCTGCTCCTCCACCTCACCCACCCCCGGGAGCTCGACCCGGCACCGACCCGCCGGGCCGTCGCCCGCGTCCTCGCGACGGGAGCGGCGATCCGCACCCAGGCCCCCGTCCTCCGGCAGGTCAACGACGACGCCGGGGTCTGGGCGCGCATGTGGCGGGAGCAGACCGCGCTCGGCCTCGTCCCGTACCGCATGCTCGTCGAGCGCGGCGCGGGCGCGCGCCGCTGCTTCGGCCTGCCGCTCGCCGAGGTCCTGGACGTCCACGCGGAGGCGCTACGGCGGTGGGCGCGGGGGCTCGCGCCCGTCCTCGGCGCCCCGGTGATGTCCACGGAGCTGGGCGCGCTCGCCGTGGACGGCGTCGTCCGGCTCGGGCAGGGCCCGGCCTTCGCCCTCCGCGCGCTCCGGGCCCGCGATCCCGCTCTGGCCGGAGCCGTGGCGTACGCCCGCTTCGACCCGGCGGCGAGGTGGTGGGACGAGCTGACCCCGTACGGGCCCCGGGACCGGATCCTGATCCCGGGGGAGCCGTTGACGGCGGCTGACGTGGTGGGGTGAAGGGGCTTGGCCGCTCCCGGGACGTCAGGCCGCGGGCGGGGCGAGCAGACCCGTGTCCTGGCCGGCGCGCCGGAGCGAGTCCGCGACGAAGCCGTTCGCCTTCAGCTCCTCGACGGTGGAGCGGAGGAAGGCGACGGTCTCGGGACTGCGGTCGACCGTCGTGCCGACCGCCTGCCGGATCTCCATGAACCGGCCCTCGATCAGCCGGACTTCGGGGTGCTCCTGGGCGTACGAGGTCATGGGCTGGCGGATGCCCGCGCCCACCTCGAGACCCTCGGCGCGGAAGGTGTCGACGCCCTCCGCACCGCGCACGACCGTCGCGTGGGTGAGGGAGCGGGAGAGGAACAGGTCGTACGCGGAGCCCTGCTTGACGCCGATCCGGACGCCGGGCGCGTCGACGTCCTCGACGGTGGTCAGTCCGGAGTCGCGCGGGACGGCGTACACGCCCTCGATGACGACGTACGGGGCGGTGAACGCGACCTCCGTCTCCCGGGCCGGATCCACGGCGAGGAAACAGAGGTCGGCCCGGCCGTCGGCCATCGCGTCGAAGGACTTCCGCGCCGCGTCGAAGCAGAGCAGCTCCACGGGAAGCCCGAGCCGCGCCCCGATCTCCCGCGCCAGATCGACGGTGATCCCGGACGGCGCCTCGGGGGTGCCCTGGGCGAGCACCGGGTTCCCGAGGTTGATGGAGGCGCGGAGGGTGCCCGTGGGGGCGAGGTCGGCGGCGAGGCCGGCGGGGGTGGCGGAGGCGGGGCTCGGCGTGTGCGTCATGAAGGTGGAGTCTAGGAAGCGTCGTCGGCGGGCTCGCGGTGCAGTCCGCCGAGGAGGGCCAGGTCCTCGTCGGTGAGCCGGATCGCGCCCGCGTCGACGTTGGCGGCGAGGTGGTCGGGGTCGCCGGTGCCGGGGATGGCGAGGAGGTGCGGGCCCTGGTGGAGGGTCCAGGCGATCCGGATCTGGGCGGGGCTCGCGCCGTGGGCCTCGGCGACGGCGAGGACCTCGGGGCTCTCGGGGGCGGTGGCTCCGCCCTGACGGCCGGCGGCGGCGATCGCGTAGAAGGGCACGAACGCGATGCCCTGCTCGCCGCAGCGGCGTACGAAGTCCTCGTACTCGGGGCGGACCCCGATCCCGTACATGTTCTGCACGCAGACGACGGGGGCGATCGCCTGCGCCTCGGTGAGCTGCTCGGGGGTGATGTTGGAGACGCCGAGATGGCGGATGAGGCCGGCTTCGCGGAGCTCGGCGAGGGCGCCGAAGCGCTCGGCGATCGAATCGGTGCCGACGATGCGGAGGTTGACGACGTCCAGGTGGTCGCGGCCGAGCTGGCGCAGGTTCTCCTCGACCTGGCCGCGCAGGCCGGCGGCGGTACGGGCGTGCGGGCCCCAGGCGCCGGAGGCGTCACGGCAGGGGCCGACCTTGGTGGCGATGACGAGGTCGTCGGGGTAGGGCCCGCCGAGGGCGCTGCTGATCAGCTCGTTGGCGGAGCGGAGCGGGGAGAAGTAGAAGGCGGCGGTGTCGATGTGGTTCACGCCGAGGTCGACGGCCTTGCGCAGCACGGCGATCGCCTCGTCGCGGTCGCGTGGCACGGCGTGCTCGACGAGTGCCTCACCGCGCTGGGGCAGCCGCATGGCCCCGAACCCGATGCGGTTGACGGTGAGGTCCCCGAGGATCCAGGCGCCGGCGGCGGAGGCGGCGGTGGGAGGGGTGGTGGAGGTGGGGGTGGTGGAGGGGGTGGTGGTGGTCATGCGGGGATGATTCCCCAGGGGGTGGGGGACCGCCATCGGATAAAGGATTCCGCTTATCCGTCCTGGATCCGTCCTGGATCCGTCCTTGGATCCTTCCTGGGATCCGTCCTCCTCCGGCGTCCTGTCCCGCCCCGACCTCCCGAACACCCCTCGTACCTCCGGGGGTTGGCCCTACCCCCGGGCCGCGTGCCTGCCGGATGGGACGGGAGGTCCGGCTTCGACAGGCTGTGGGCATGACAGCGAATCATGGACGCAGCGCTTCCCTCCTCGGTCTCTCCGTCGCCATCGTCGCCGGGCTCGGCCTCGCCGCCGGCGGCGTCGCCCCCGCCTCCGCCGCCGGGCTCGACTGGGGGGTGTGCGACCCCGCAGTCAAGCCGCTTCCCGGGCAGCAGTGCGCCAAGCTCTCCGTACCCCTCGACTACGCCCGTCCCGACGGGGAGCAGATCCAGCTCGCCGTCTCCCGGCTGCCCAGCGCGCGGCACGAGGCGCGGCGCGGGGCGCTCATGGTGATTCCCGGTGGGCCCGGCAGCTCCGGGGTGCAGCGGTTGGCGCAGAAGGGTGCCGCTCTGGCGAAGGAGATGGACGGGGCGTACGACCTCGTGGCGTTCGACCCGCGCGGGATCGGCGGCTCGGCCAAGGCGCGATGCGGGCTCGACGAGGGCGACCGGTGGATGATGACGCTGCGGTCGTGGCCGAGTGCGGACGGCGGCATCGACGAGAACGTCGCCCGGTCGAAGCGGGTCGCCGAGGCCTGCGCCCGGAACGGGGGTGCCATGCTGCGCGGGCTGACCACCGCCAACCAGGTGCGGGACCTGGAGCAGTTGAGGAAGGCGCTCGGCGAGCGGAGGCTCTCGGCGTGGGGCGTGTCGTACGGGACGTACGTGGCGGCCGCGTACGCCGAGAAGTTCCCCGGGCGGACCGATCGCTGGGTACTGGACAGCAGCAACGACCCCGACCCGAAGCGGGTCGCCCGGGGCTGGCTCGAGGGCATGGCGCAGGGCGCCGAGGACCGGTTCCCGGACTTCGCGGACTGGGCGGCGCACCCGGACCGGGCGGTCGAGGGGGTGCGGCTCGCGGAGCGGCCCGAGGACGTCCGGGCGGTCGTCATGGATCTGGCGGGCCGGCTCGACCGGGAGCCGCATGCCTCGGTGCTGCCGGGTGCGCCGGGCGAGCCCGTGAAGCCGGGCCCTCCGCTCACGGGCTCGATGCTGCTCCAGTCGCTCCAGCTCGCGCTCTACTCCGACGGCTTCTTCCCGTCCTTCGCGCAGCTGGTGACGGAGGCGCTCGACCCGGAGGGCGAGCCGGTGCTGCCGCGTGAGCTGGCGGGCGCGATGCCGGACGACGCCGCGGCCATCACCGTGGGAGTGATCTGCAACGACGTGAACTGGCCCGCGTCCGTGGCCGCGCACGAGCGGGCCGTGGCGGAGAGCCGCGAGCGGTTCCCGCTGACGGCGGGGATGCCGGCCAACATCACCCCCTGCTCCTTCTGGAAGGGCGGCGCGGCGGAGAAGCCCGTCCGCATCACCGACCGCGGGCCGTCCAACATCCTCATGATCCAGAACCTGCGCGATCCCTCCACTCCGTACGCCAAGGGGATGGGGATGCGGCGCGCCCTCGGCGACCGCGCCCGGCTCGTCTCCGTCGACCACGGCGGGCACGGGGTCTACCTCGGGAACGGGAACGCCTGTGGGGACCGGGCCGTGACCCGCTTCCTGACCGAGGGCGTCCGGCCGGACGCGGACGTTCTCTGCCGGTAGGCCGCGCCCGCACACCACCGACGTGCGGGAGCCCGGTTCGACGTACGCGCGCGGGAGCCCGGTCGGAATCCTTCCGACCGGGCTCCCTTCCGCCGTCGCTCAGACCTTCGCAGGCTCCGGCTCCGGCTCGCGTTCCGGCGCCGGGCCGCCCTTCGCCACCGTCACCTCCGTCTGCTCCGCCTCCGTGTCCACGTTGAACTCCGCCAGGAGTTCCTTGCTGAAGCCCCAGAAGTACGTCGCCATGAAGCCCGCCAGGTAGCCGACGATCAGGCCGCCCGCGTAGATCGCGATCGTCTCTCCCAGGCCCTTGTTGCCGTCGAGGAGCGGGAAGAGGGCCCAGCCCGAGGGGCCGATCGCCGTCGAGCCGACCGTGTCGCCCAGCATGCTGAACAGTCCGACGAAGCCGCCGCCGAACGCTCCGCCGACGCAGGCCGTGACGAAGGGGCGGCCGAGGGGGAGGGAGACGCCGTAGATGAGGGGCTCGCCGACGCCCAGGAAGCCGGCCGGGAGAGCGGACTTGATCGTGCGGCGGATCGAGCCGTTGCGCGGGAGCTTCAGGTAGACGGCCATCGCCGCGCCGACCTGGCCCGCGCCCGCCATCGCCAGGATGGGGAGGAGGACCGTGTAGCCCTGCTGCTCGATGAGCGTGGTGTGGATCGGGATGAGGGCCTGGTGCAGGCCCAGCATCACCAGCGGCAGGAACAGGCCGCCGAGGAGGAAGCCCGCTCCGGCGCCCGCGTGCGCGAGGAGCCAGTTGGCGAACTCGCCGATGGCCGTGGAGATCTCACCGGCCACGAACATCAGGCCGAAGATCGTGACCAGGCCCGAGATCAGGACCGTCAGGGTCGGGGTGACCAGGACGTCGAGGGACTCCGGCACCCAGCGGCGGCACCACTTCTCCACGTACACCGCGAGGATCGCCGCGCCGAGCGCGCCGAGCACACCGCCCTGGCCGGGGGAGAGCGTCTGGCCGAAGGCGTCGATCTTGGCGACGCCCGGGAAGACGATGATCGCCGCGACCGCGCCGCCGAGGATCGCCGTACCGCCGAACTCCTTCGCCGTGTTGTAGCCGACGAAGACCGCGATGAGGGCCATGAAGCCGCTCGCCATCGCGGCGAGCGCGGGGGTGACGCCGGGCAGCCAGCCGAGGTTGATCAGCAGGCCGTTGAGGCCGGCGATGATGCCGCAGCCGATGAGCGCGGGGATCAGCGGGACGAAGATGTTCGCGATCCGGCGGAGGAAGAGCTTGAACGGGGTGGCGTTCTTCGCCTTCTGCGCCGCCTTCAGGGCCGCGCCCTGCGCCGCGAGGTCCTCCGCCGAGTGCGCCGGCTCCGGGGCCGCCGCCACCAGGGCCTCGATCTCCGGGGTCACGCGGGCGACGGTGCCCGGTCCGAGGACGATCTGGTACGTGTCGTCCTCCACCACGCCCATCACGGCGGGCAGTGCCTTGAGGGCCTCGTCCTGGACGAGCGAGCGGTCGCGCAGACCCAGCCGGAGGCGGGTCATGCAGTGGGCCACGGAGCCGATATTCTCGGCGCCGCCGACGAGGGGGAGGATCGCGGCGGCGATGGCGCGGTTCTTGTCGTCTGTGCTCATGGTGCGGTGGTGCCTTGCTGTGAGGGGTGCCTCTGGGGGAGGGGGCCGACGGGTGGTGCCCCCGGGGGGTTACGGCGTGGGACCGGTCGCGTGCAGCGCCGCGCGCAGGTGGCCCCGGGAGACCTTCAGCCGCTCGGCGGCCGTGGGGGCGTCGAGGTCGGCGAGGATCATGAGGATCGCGTTCTTCACCTCCCCGTCGGCGGCGGCGAGGGCGGTCTCGATCTGCTCGTCGGGTGCGCCGGTGGCCAGGGCGACGATCCGCCGCGAGCGGGCCTGGAGCTTCTCGTTGGAGGCGCGGACGTCGACCATGAGGTTTCCGTACGTCTTGCCGAGCCGGATCATCGTGATGGTCGAGATCATGTTGAGGACGAGCTTCTGGGCCGTGCCGGCCTTGAGCCTGGTCGAGCCGGTGAGCAGCTCGGGGCCGGGGACGACCTCGATGCCGTGCTCGGCGGCGGCGGCGAGCGCGCTGTCCTCGTTGCAGGAGAGGCCGATGGTGAGGGCGCCGCGCGCGCGGGCGTGCTCGACGGCGCCGATGGCGTACGGGGTGCGGCCGGAGGCGGAGATGCCGACGACGGTGTCGTCCGCGGTGACGCCGAGCGCGGTGAGGTCCTCGGCGGCGAGTTCCTTGGAGTCCTCGGCGCCTTCGACGGCCTTGACCATGGCGGAGGGGCCGCCCGCGATGAGGCCGACGACCTCGCTCGGGTCGGTGTTGAAGGTGGGCGGGCACTCGCTGGCGTCGAGGACGCCGAGGCGGCCCGCGGTGCCGGCGCCCATGTAGATGAGGCGTCCGCCGCGGGCCATGCGCTCGGCGGTGGCGTCGATCGCGGCCGCGATGGCCGGGAGCTGCCGGGCGACGGCGGTGGGGACGGTGGCGTCCTCGCCGTTCATGAGCGCGGCGATCTCGGCGGTGGGGAGCTGGTCGATCTCGGCCAGTTCCGGACGGAACGCCTCGGTGGTGAGGGTGGCCAGCTGGGCGCGGAGTTCGGAGTACGTAGCAGACACGTGCGGCTCTTTCGGTGCTGTGGTCGTCAGCGGGTGCGGGGTGAGTGGCGGTGGGCCAGGGCTTCGTACGAGGCGGCGAGGGCAGGGGCCGCCGTCTCGTACGTACGCTGTGTGACACAGGTGAACAGGCAGTCCACGACCAGGAGTTGGCTGGTCCGGGACGACATGGCCGCGGGGCGGAGTTCGCTCTCGCGGGCGGTGGAGGTGGTGAGGACGTGGTCGGCGTACTGGGTGACCGGCCCGTCCGGGCGGCCGGTGATCGCGACCGTCGTCGCCCCGTGGTCGAAGGCGACCCGGAGCGGTTCTATGACGTCGCCGGTCGAGCCGGAGTGGGTGATGGCGATGGCGACGTCGCCGGAGCGGAGCTGGACGGCGTTGGTGACGGCGAGGTGCGGGTCGCTGTGGGCGTGCGCGATGAGGCCGATGCGGAGGAGTTTCTGGCCGAGGTCCTGGGCGACGAGGCCGGAGGCGCCGATGCCGTAGATGTCGATGCGGCGGGCGGTGGCCAGGGCGGCGACGGCGGCGCCGAGCTGGACGGTGTCGAGTCCGGCGGCGGTGTCGGCGAGGGTCTGCTGCTCGTCGTAGGCGAGCTTGGCGACGACGTCGGCGATCGGGTCGTCGACGGCGATGTCGGCGGTGACGGCGGGGGCGCGGCCGGACTGCTGCTGGGCGGCGAGCCCGGCGAGGGCGAGCCGGAGGTCGCGGTAGCCGGGGTAGCCGAGGAGGCGGGCGGTGCGGACGACGGTCGCCTCGCTGGTGCCGGTGAGCTCGGCGAGGCCGGTGACCGTGAGCGCGGCGCAGCCGGCGGGGTCTCCGGCGACGGCTTCGGCGACCCGCTGCATCGAGCGGGTCATGGACGGCGCGAGGGTCCGCACCTTGGCCGCGAGCGCGGCGGGGGCGGGGGGCGCGTCGCCCGTGAAACTTTCCTTCACTTCATTGGTCACATCTGAAAGATACTTTCGGAGGGGTGGTGCGACAAGACCCCGTCGGTCCCGGATCGGGGAGGGACCTTCGGCCCTTCACGGGGGATGCCGGACGTCGCGGGCCCGGCCTGACCGACAGGACGCCCCGACGTGCGCCCGCCCCGGGTGACAATGGGTGCATGGACGACATCGACCCCGTGGAGCAGGCGCTGCACGCCGCTCGCGCCCTGGTACTGGCCGACCTGGTGGCCCGCGAGGTCGCCGCCGCCGAGGTGGTGTCGATGGTGGAGGATTCGGTGACCCACCGGCGCTGGTGGGTCGAGCAGTGGCCCGAGGGCCTGACGTACGTCGCCGGTCTCGTCGCCCAGGACGTCCAGGACGCCCTGCTCGAACGGTACGGCCGCTGGCCCCTCTGCCCGGTCTGCTCCACCGGTGACCCGCACGCCCTGGACGTGGAGCCCGAGCTGGGGCCCGACCCGCACTGGGTCTGCGGGAAGCAGGGTGTCGTGGTGGCATCGGTGGGTGGCCTGACGTGAGCGGGCGGGCCGAGGCGAAGGCGGTCCGGGCGTGACCCTCTACATCGACCCGCCCACCTGGCCGGGGCACGGCCGCATGTGGTCGCACCTGGTCAGCGACGCCTCCTTCGAGGAGCTGCACGCCTTCGCCGCCTCGATCGGCGCCCCGCCCCGCGCCTTCGAGCGGGACCACTACGACATACCCTCCGACCGGTACGCGGACGCCGTGGCCGGCGGCGCGGTCGAGGTCGGGTCGAAGGAGCTGCTGCGGCGTCTCACGGCGGCGGGGCTGCGACGGCCGAAGGGGCGGCCGGCGCCCTCCTGACGGTGTTCCCGGAGCGGGTCAGGCGACGTGGGACGCGATGACGCGGGCGCACTCCAGCGATTCGGTGCCGGTGGTGTCGACCTCGACGTCGTAGTCGACGCCCCGGTGCACGACGGCCGCCTGCTGCGCGGCCATTCCGGCGACCCGGTCGCCGCGCGCGATCTCGCGGCCCTCGGCGACGGCGCCGTCGCACCGGACGCCGACCCAGAGCACGTCGAGGTCGCCGACGAAGGTCCGCCAGCGGTCCTGGGCGGCCGCTCCGCCCAGGAAGACGTCGTCGATGATGACGCGGGCACCGGCGCGGGCCATGGTGACGACGCCCTGGGCCCAGGCGCCTTCGAGGGCGCGGAACTCGGCGCCGACGTTCACCCCGCCGTCGGCGTCGAACCCGATGCCGTCGTCGGAGCCCTGCATCCTGAGGGGCATCGCGTCGATGAGCGAGTCGACGCCGAACGCGAGCCAGGGGTCGGGGAGCACCGCCTGGAGGCACCGTACGATGCCGGACTTCCCCGCGCTGGAACCGCCGTTGATGATGATCATCTGTGTGGTCACCGCGCCACCGTACGGCGGTGGCGGCGCCGTACGGAAAGGGTTTCGGCCGATGCCGGAGGGGTCAGCGGGACGTGGACGACACGGCCTTCTCCGACTGCGGGATGCCGGAGGTCACCACGCGGGACGGGGACCTGTGGAGCTTCAGGGCCACCGCGGCCGTCGCCAGGCCGACGGCGGTCATCGCCGCGCCCGCCCAGGCCGTGGAGCCGAAGCCGAGGCCCGCGTCGATGACCGTGCCGCCGAGCCAGGGGCCGCCCGTGTTGCCGAGGTTGAAGGCGGCGGTGGTGGTGGCGCCCGCGAGGGTGGGGGCGGCGCCGGCGACGTTGAACATGCGGGCGTTGAGGGCCGGGGCCGTGTAGAAGGCGGAGACGCCGAGGAGGAAGGTCAGGACGATCGTGGCGACCGGGCTGGACGCGAAGAGGGCCAGGGCGACGAGGAAGACCGTGGAGGCGGCGATGCCGGTGAGCAGCACGCCGAAGAGGTGGGCGTCGGCGACCCGGCCGCCGATCGTCGTACCGATCACCGCGCCGATGCCGAAGAGTCCGAGGACGCCGGAGACCCAGCCCTTGTCGAGGCCGGAGACGTCGGTGAGCAGCGGGGCCAGGTAGGAGAAGGCGCAGAAGACGCCGCCCGCCGCGAGGGCGGTGACGACGATCGAGAGGAGGACCTGGCGGTCGCGGTAGATGGCGACCTCGTTCCTGAGGCGGGGCTTCGTCTCGGGGAGGGGGATGCGGGGGATGCGGGTCACCACGCCGACCAGGGCGACCGCGGACGCGAGGCCGACCGCCCAGAACGCTGAGCGCCAGCCGAGGTGCTCGCCGAGGAAGGCGCCGGCCGGGACGCCGAGGACGTTGGCGATGGAGAGGCCGCCGATCATGACCGCCATGGCGCGGGCGCGCGAGCCGACCGGGACCATCGCGATGGCCACCGCCGCGCCGACCGCCCAGAATCCGGCGCAGGCGAGGGCGCTGACGACGCGGGAGGCGAAGAGGACCGTGTAGTTCGGCGCGAGGGCGCCGGCTATCTGGCCGAGGCCGAAGACGGTGATGAGGGCGATGAGGGTGGTCTTGCGGGGGAGCCGCAGGGTGGCGACGGCGAGCAGCGGCGCGCCGACGACCATGCCGATCGCGAAGGCCGAGATGAGCAGCCCGGCGCGGGGGATGGAGACGTTCATGTCCTCCGCGACGGACGGCAGCAGTCCGGAGAGCATGAACTCGCTCGTGCCGAGCGCGAAGACGGACAGGCCGAGGATGTAGACGGCCAGCGGCATGCGGGTGGCGGATCCGGTGCTCGCGGCGGCGGTCTCGGGGGCCGGTGCGGCGGGCTCGGGAGCGGGTGTCGTGGGCTCGGCGGAGGAAGACGGCATGACATGGGTCAACCTGGGGTTTGTGCCTGTCATTCCCGGCGCGCCGGAGATCTCGGCATGCGGACGGCGGCCGCCGCCGGGGTCGGTCTGCGCCCGGTGACGGCACGGTCGACCGGGTGGTCGTCCTGACCGGGAGTGGCAGGTCGGGTGCCCTTGGTCAAGGCCGTCCGATCTTCAGGTGCGGCGCTTGGCCCCCTCTGGTCCTCGCCTCCCTCCTTCTCTCATCCCTTGCCGGACGCGTCCGTCAGTTCGGCGAGTTCGCGTTCCAGGTTCTCCCGCGCCTTCTCCTCCCAGACCGCCGCGCCGTAGGGCGTACGGAAAAGGCGGGGCAGTCCGAGGAGCTGGCGGAGGACCGCCGCGCGGCCCGCCCGGAAGGCGTCGTCGGGGACGAAGCCGTATTCCTCGCGGACCGCCGCCGTATACCCCCGGTACGTATCGGGGCCGGTCGCCAGGATCGCGAGGTCCGCGTCGCAGAGGGTCTCGCCGTTCAGGTCGCCGGGGGCCGGGTCGTGGGTGACCGTCAGTCGGACCAGGCGGGCGACCTCCGCGACCTCGTGCGGGGTGAGTCCGGCCTCGGCGAGCGCCTTCTCGGCGAGGACGGCCGAGCGTTCCTCGTTCTCGGAGCGGTCGGGGCGGTAGACCGCGTCGTGGAACCAGGCGGCGAGCCGTACGAGCTCCAACTCCCCGCCCTCGCCGCCCTGATCGGTGAGTTCGTCGATGCGGGCGAGGACCGCCCGGAGGTGGTCGACCGTGTGGTACCGGCGCTGTGGCTCGGCCCAGCGGGTCAGCAGGTTGCGGCCGTACGGGGTGGGGTCGGGGCCCTCGCGGCCGGCCCGGGCGGCGTGCAGGGTGGAGTTCCAGTGCTGGAGCAGCTCGGGGTGTTCCTCGGCGGTCATGGGGGCATTCTGCCCGGCGTGCGGGCCGGAAGGCTCGCTTCCCCCGCGCTCCCGGTAGCGCTTTCCCCTCACTCTTACATACCCCCCATGGGTATGCTACGGTGCTGCGCACAGGTACCCCCTAGGGGTATGCCCCGAGTCCCGGTCGGGACCGCTCGGGGGCCGCAGCGAGTGAAGGGTCAGGGCAATGTCAACCGTCAATCCCCGGCGCTGGTGGGCACTTGTCGTGCTCGCCGCCGCACAGTTCATGGTCATCATGGACACGTCGATCATCGGGGTCGCGCTCCCCGAGATGCAGAAGGACCTGGGCTTCTCGCAGAGCGAGCTCCAGTGGATCTTCAACGCCTATGTGATCGTCTTCGGCGGCCTCCTGCTCCTCGGCGGCCGCCTCTCCGACCTCGTCGGAGCCCGCAAGATCTTCGTCGCCGGCTGGGTCGTCATGATCGCCGGCTCGGTCCTGGCCGCCGCCGCGCAGACCGCCTGGGTCGAGATCGCGGGCCGCGCCGTCCAGGGTGTCGGCGGTGCGCTCATCGCACCCTCCGCCATGACCCTGCTGATGATCCTCTTCATGCACGACCCGAAGGAGCTCGGCAAGGCGATGGCGCTCTACGGCGCCGCAGCCCCGGCCGGCGGCACCGCGGGCGTCTTCCTCGGCGGCGTCTTCACCGAGT
Source organism: Streptomyces sp. NPDC056480 (assembly GCF_042795405.1). Taxonomy (NCBI): domain Bacteria; kingdom Bacillati; phylum Actinomycetota; class Actinomycetes; order Kitasatosporales; family Streptomycetaceae; genus Streptomyces; species Streptomyces sp. NPDC056480. The sequence goes on from NZ_JBHTSA010000087.1 coordinate 18,061, forward strand.
GGATGAGCTGGCAGTGGGTCTTCATCATCTACATCCCGATCGGTCTCGCGACCCTCGCCGCCACCAAGCTCCTGCCGAACGTCGAGTCCCGCCGCGGCTCCGTCGACATCCTCGGCGCCGTCGCGGTCACCGCCGGTCTCGCGCTCGCCGTCTTCGCCGTGGTCCGCGCCCCCGAGGTCGGCTGGGGCTCCACCGGCACGATCCTCCAGCTGATCGGCGCCGCGGCCCTCCTGATCCTCTTCTTCGTGATCCAGAAGAGCATCAGCGAGCCGCTCATGCCGCTCAGCGTCTGGCGCGTCCCCCGCCTCGGCTCGGCCAACCTGGCCATGACGCTGCTCGGCGCCGCCTGGATCCCGATGTGGTACTTCCTCAACCTGTACCTCCAGCAGGTCCTGGGCTTCGGCGCCTTCGAGTCCGGCGCCGCCCTGCTCCCGATGACCGTGCTCCTCATGATCTTCATGACGGCCATCACCGCCCGGCTGATGATGAAGGTCGGTGCCAAGCCGCTCATCGCCGGCGGTCTGCTGGTCCTCGCCGCCGGTCTGGTCTGGCTCGCCGCCGTCCCGCCCACCGGCTCCTTCCTCGTCGACGTCCTGCCGGCCTCGCTGGTCGCCGCGCTCGGCATGTCCCTCGCCTACATCCCGACGATGATGACCGCCATGTCCGGTGCCCCGCAGGAGCAGGCCGGCCTCGCCTCCGGCATCGTCAACACCACCTACAACGTCGGCTCCGCGCTCGGTCTCGCCGCGCTGACCGCCGTCGCCATGTCCCAGGGCGCCGACCAGCTCGGCAACCTGCCGAAGCTGACGGACGGCTTCTCGTCCGCCTTCGTCGGCGCCGCGGTCATCGCCGCCGTCGGCGGTGTGATCACCCTCCTCGTCATGAAGGGCGACAAGGCGGTCGCGGCCGGGGCCGCCGCCCCCGCGCCGCAGGGCGAGAAGGTCTCCGCCTGACCCCCACCCCGAAGGGGCCGCCCGATGTCCTCCCCCGGACGTCGGGCGGCCCCTTTTCGTCTCCCGCGCCCCTCGTCTCCCGCGCCCGTCGTCTCCCGCGCCCGTCGTCCCCCGCGCCCCTCGTCTCCCGCATCCGTCGTCCCCCGTTCCCGTGTCCCGCACGGCAACCGGAAAGGAACCCCCGTGGAACTCGGCACCCGCGCCGTCCATGTCGTCAACGAGCCGCTCCCGCAGGGCAGTCGGCCGCTCTCCGTGCCCCTCGTGCAGTCCTCCGCCTTCGCCTTCGAGTCCGCCGCCGAGCTCGCCGACGCCATGGCCGGACCCGACGGGGCGTACGTCTACAGCCGCCGCGGCAACCCGACCGTACGGGCCCTCGAGCAGAGCCTCGCCGGCCTCGAGGGCGGCGCCGGGGCCATCGCCTTCGCCTCCGGGATGGGCGCGATCAGCGGGGTCCTGCTCGCCCTCCTGCGGCCCGGCGACCGCGTGGTGGCCCAGCGCTGCCTGTACGGCGGGACCCACGCCGTCCTCGCCGACCTGGCCGAGCGGTACGGGATCGAGGTCGTACGGATCTCCGGCGACGACCCGGCCGAGTTCGAGGCCGCCGCCACGCACCCCGCCACCCGGCTGCTCGTCCTGGAGACCATCGCCAACCCCACCGGTCAGGTCCCCGACCTGCCGGGACTGCTCGCCGCGGCCCGCACCCTCGGCGTCGTCGGCCTCGTCGACAACTCCCTCGCCTCTCCCGTCCTCTGCCGCCCCCTGGAGCACGGCGCCGACATCGTCGTCCACTCCACCACCAAGTACCTCTCCGGGCACTCGGACGTCCTCGGCGGTGCCGCCGTCTTCGCCGACGACGGGCTGCGCCGCCGGATCTGGCCCCGCACGGTCGAACTCGGCGCCTGCGCCGACCCGTTCGCCGCCTGGCTGACGCTGCGCGGGATACCCACCCTGCCGCTGCGGATGCGCGAGCACTGCGCCAACGCCGCGGTCCTCGCCGAGCGGCTCGCCGCCCACCCCCGTGTCTCGGCCGTCCACTACCCGTGGCTCGCCGGCCATCCCTCGTACGGGCGCGCCCGCAGGGTGCTGGACGGCGGCGGCGGGCTGCTGTCGTTCGAGCTCGCGGGGGGCCGGGAGGCCGGCCGGGCCTTCATCGAGCGCGTACGGGTGGCCCGGCTCGCGCTCTCCCTCGGCGGCGTGGAGTCCCTCGTGACCCATCCGGCGTCCACGTCCCACCGGGAGCTCGACGGGGCCGCCCTGGAGGCCGCCGGGATAGCCCCGGGGCTCGTACGGATGTCGGTCGGCATCGAGGACGTCGAAGACCTGTGGGCCGACGCCGAACGAGCCCTCGGATAGCACCTCTTGGGTGCTTCTTTTGGGTTGACAAAATAAATGACTGATTCGTAGATTGGTGTGTGCCAGGGAAAGACCACTCCTAGGTCAAGGGGGGCGCACGATGCGCTACTTCGAGGACTTCCGACCCGGCGACGTCCACGAGCTGGGCGCCGTCACCGTCACGGCGGAGGAGGTGCTGGAGTTCGGCAGGCGCTTCGATCCGCAGCCCTTCCACACGGACCCCGCGCGCGCGGAGCAGTCGCAGTTCCGCGGACTGATCGCGAGCGGATTCCACACCCAGGCGATGTTCATGCGCCGCTACGTCGACGGACTGCTCGCCTACAGCGCCTGTATGGGCTCGCCCGGCATCGACGAAGTCCGCTACCTGCGGCCCGTCCGCCCCGGCGACGTCCTCACCGCGCGCGTCGAGATCCTCGGCTCCACCCCGTCGCCGTTCAATCCCGCCACCGGCACCGTCAAACCGCGGTGCACCCTGGTGGCCTCCGACGGGACGGCCGTGTTCAGCATGATCCTGCACAGCATCTTCCGCCGGCGCCCCGCCGACTCCGAGGCCGACCATCTGTCGTCGATGCCCGCGGCCGAGGACCCCGTCGCCTGTGCGCGACCGGCCAAGACCTGTGTCCCGGTCATGAGCGCCTGACGAACCGTCCTTCGTCGGGCCCCTGAACACGGCCGTCCGTATGCCCGTACATCCACCGAAGTGAAGGGGGACCTCCTGTGGAGGCCGTATCCCGCACCGCCCAGTGGACCGCCGCCGCGCGCGCCCTGGAGACCGAGCGCGAGGACCGGCTGTTCGCCGATCCCTACGCGCGCACCGTCGCCGACCAGATCGGCTTCGAACTGCTCGAGCGCTACGCGGGCGGCGGCACCGTGCCGTTCCTCGCCATCCGCACCACCTACCTCGACCGCGCCATCGTCCGGGCGGTCGAGGAGCGGGGCATCCGCCAGGTCGTCTTCCTCGCCGCCGGCATGGACACCCGCTTCTTCCGGCTGCCCTGGCCCGACGGCGTCACCGTCTACGAGCTCGACCGACCGGCCCTCCTGGAGGCCAAGGCCGAGATGCTGGCGAAGGAGCCGAAGCCGGCCGGCCGCGACCGGATCACCGTCCCCGTCGACCTCACCCAGGACTGGACCGGCCCCCTCAAGGAAGCCGGCTGGAAGAGCGAGGAGCCCGTCCTGTGGGTGGTGGAGGGACTCCTGTTCTTCCTCCCCGAGCAGGCCGTGCGGACCCTCATGTCGACGCTCTCCGCGCACGCCGCCCCCGGCTCCGTGCTGCTCGGCGACGTCATCTCCAAGGCCGCCCTGGAGAACCCGCTCGCCCGCGGGTTCATGAAGGCCCTGGACGAGGACGGCAACCCGTGGCTCTTCGGCACCGAGGAGCCCGAGACGCTGCTCGCCGACTGCGGCTGGGCCGTACGCGAGGTCAGGCAGCCCGGTGAGGAAGGCGCCGACTTCGGACGCTGGCCCTACCCGGTGCCGGCCCGCGCGGTCCCGCGGGTGCCCCGCTCCTTCCTGTTCACGTGCGACCTCCCCGGCCACATCGAGGAGGTGGCCGCGTGAGCGCCCACGACTTCCACCAGAGGGTCATCACCGACGCCGGAGCGGCCGTCCGCGGCCTGACCGTCTCCCTCGGACAGCGCCTCGGCCTCTACCGGGCACTGGCCGAGCGGGGCCCGCTCACCTCCGCCGCGCTCGCGGAGGCGACCGGTACGAACGAGCGGTACATCGAGGAGTGGCTGCACGCCCAGCTCTCCGCCGGGTACGTCGAGCGGCACCCGAGCTCCCTCACGTACACGCTCCCCGCCGACCACGTCGAGGTGCTCGCGGACCCGAAGGCCGTCACGTACGCCGCCGGGTTCTTCACCGCCCTCAAGGCGCTGTACGCCACCGAGGACCTGCTCGTCGAGGCGTACCGCACCGGCGACGGGGTCGGCTGGGCCGAGCACGACGCGGCCCTCGACACCGGCATGGGTTCCTTCTTCCAGCCGACGTACGAGCACAAGCTCGTCGCCGACTGGCTGCCCGCCCTCCACCAGGTCACCGACAAGCTCGCCGCCGGCGGCACCGTCGCCGACGTGGGCTGCGGCGTCGGGCACACCACGCTGCTCATCGCGAAGGCCTTCCCGAACGCCACCGTGCACGGCTTCGACTACTCGGAGGAGGCCATCTCGATCGCCCGCGAACTCGCCGAGGAGGCGGGCCTCTCCGAGCGGGTCGTCTTCGAGGTCGCGTCGGCCGACGACTACCCGGGCTCCGGCTACGACCTGGTCTGCTTCTTCAACGCCCTGCACGACATGGGCGACCCGGTCGCCGCCGCCCAGCACGTCCACAAGTCCCTGGACGCGGACGGCACATGGATGCTCGTCGAGTCGAACGTCTCCCCGCAGGACATCGACGCGCAGACCCCCGCCGCCCGCATGTTCATGGCCCTGTCCGCCGTCATGTGCCTGCCCGTCGCGGTCGCCCAGCGCGGCCCGCACGCGCTCGGCAACCACTCCGGCGAGAAGGCCTTCCGGGCCATCGCGGAGGAGGCCGGCTTCACCCGCTGGCGGCGTGCCACCGAGACCCCGGTGAACGCGGTCTACGAAGTCCGGCCCTGAACACCCGAAGCCTGGAGGAACCATCATGGGCGCCACCGCCCCCCTGCCCGTCACCGACCGGTTCATGGAGGTCCTGGAGCGGCTCAGCGAGCGCTCCGTCGAGGACTACTACAACCCGTACCAGACCTTCCAGTGGCCCGAGACGCTGGAGGAGAACCGCTTCTGGATGACCCCGGAGCTGCTCACCGTCTACGGCACCCGGCACTACGACGCCCTCGATGAGGAAACGCTTCAGCGCCTGTCGAAGTGGGAGTCGATCAACTTCTACAGCCTCAACGTGCACGGCATCCGCGAGCTCCTCATCGAGGTCGTCGGCCGCATCCACATGCCCGGCTTCGAGGTGCCCTCGGACTTCTTCCACCACTTCATCGGTGAGGAGAACGAACACATGTGGTTCTTCTCCGAGTTCTGCCGCCGCTACGGCCACAAGATCTACGGCTCCACCGCCATGCGCGCCGACGCCGCCTGGGAGCCCGAGGTCGAGAACTTCCTCGTCTTCACCCGCATCCTCTTCTTCGAGGAGCTCGTCGACCACTACAACTCCCGGATGGCGAAGGACACCTCCCTCTGCCACACCATCCGCGAGGTCAACCGCATCCACCACCAGGACGAGTCCCGGCACATCGCCTTCGGGCGCGAGCTGGTCTCCCTCCTGTACGGCCGGATGTGCCAGGCGGTGAGTGCCGAGCGGGTCCGCGAGGTCGAGGCGTACCTGAAGCGGTACGTCGTCTACAGCGTCAACTCCCTCTACAACCCCCACGTGTACCGCGACGCCGGCATCCCCGACCCGCTGGCCCTGCGCAACGCGCTGGTCGCCGACGAGAGCCGCCGCCCCCACGAGCGCAAGGCGATCCGCAAGCCGCTCGCCTTCTTCCTGAAGACCGGGATCTTCTCCGACGACACCCTGCCCGTCGTCTGAGCGACCAGGGCCCCTGCCCGTCGTCTGAGCGACCAGGGCCCGTCCTGGACCTCCCACCCGAGAGGTGAAGAGATCATGACCGTGACGACCCCCGCGCACGCCGGGGAGAACGTGGGCTCGACGAGGGGTCTCCCCTCGCTCGGGCCGGAGGGGACCCGCCTGCTGCGGCTCCTCGACGACACCTTCGAGAGCTGGGGTGTGACCGCGGGCGCCCGCCCGATGACCATGCCCCCGCTCCTGCCGGCCGCCGACCTGGCGAAGCTGGACTACTACGACAACTTCCCGCACCAGGCCGTCCTCGCCGCCCCGCTCGACCTGGAAGGACGCCTCACCACCCCCTTCGACGGCGAGCACGGGCAGTGGCCCGCCGCCTCCCTCGAACCGGCCGGCCTCGGACTGCCCTCGGCGTCCTGCTACGCCGTCTACCTCGACCACCAGGGCACCCGGGTCGCCGACGACACCCTCGTCACGATCTGCTCCTGGTGCTTCCGCAAGGAGACCCACTACGAGGGCATGCGACGCCAACTCGGCTTCCGCATGCGGGAGATCGTCGCCATCGGCGGGCGCGAGCACGCCGAGACGCACCTCGCCGGCTTCACCGCCCGGATCCAGTCCTTCGCCGCGGCGCTCGACCTGCCGCTGCGCCGGGAGGCCGCCTGCGACCCCTTCTTCGACAAGGGCGGCTCGAAGGCGCTCCTCCAGCGGCTCACCCCGGTGAAGTACGAGTTCCTGTACGAGGACCTGGCGATCGCCTCGGTCAACACGCACCGGAACTTCTTCGGGGACCGCTGCGACATCACCCTGGAGTCGACCGGCGGACCGGCCTTCACCAGCTGTGTCGCCTTCGGCCTCGAACGCTGGCTGTCCGCACTGACCCGCCGCCACGGCGGCTGGCAGGCGGCGACCGAGGCGGTGCTCGACGCGAACGCCCGCATGCGGGCCGGTGCGAGTGGCGCGGCCGGGCCGGTGATCTGACGTGCCGGCCCGTCCCGCCGCCCCGCCGGCGGGCGGCCTGGGGTGGGCGAACCTCGGCATGGACATCGTGTCCGTCAACCGTGTCCGCAGGCTCCTCGCCCAGTACGGGGAGCGGTTCTTCGAGCGGATGCTCACCCCCGGCGAGCTCGCCGACTGCCGTACCTCCTCCGGGCTCGACGTACTGAGCCTGTGCGGGCGGATCGCGGCCAAGGAAGCGGCCTTCAAGACCTTACGGGTCAGGGGCAGGTTCCTGCCCTGGCCGGACATCGTGGTGCGGCGTTCCGAGGGCGGCTGGCCGCTCGTGGAACTGCACCGGGCGGCCGCCGAGATGGCCGCGGAGTCCGGCATCACCGAGATCACCGTGTCCATCAGCCACGACGTGGACTACGCGGTGGCGGTGGCCGCACCGATCATCGCGCCCGCCACACCCATCCCTTAGCAGCTAAAGGAGAGCAACCATGGCCGACGGCCTGCAGACGGTGAAGAACTGGATCCTCGAGCGTCACCCCGAGCGCGACGACATCGCGTCCGACCTCGACCTGATCGAGAACCGGCTCATCGACTCGCTGTCCTTCGTCGAGTTCGTCTTCCTCCTGGAGCAGGAGAGCGGCACCGCGATCCAGATGGAGACCCTCGAGGTCGAGTCCATCCGCACCCTCGGTGCCATCGAGCAGCACTTCTTCAAGACCCCCGTGGAGGCCCAGGCATGAGCCGCCGCCTCTTCACCTCGGAGTCGGTGACCGAGGGGCATCCCGACAAGATCGCCGACCGGATCAGCGACACCATCCTCGACGCGCTGCTCGCCGAGGACCCGTCCTCGCGGGTCGCCGTGGAGACCCTCATCACCACGGGTCTCGTGCACATCGCCGGCGAGGTGACCACGACGGCGTACGCGCCGATAGCGAAGCTGGTGCGCGAGGCCGTCCTCGACATCGGCTACGACTCCTCCGCGAAGGGCTTCGACGGCGCCTCCTGCGGCGTCTCGGTGTCCATCGGCGCCCAGTCGCCGGACATCGCGCAGGGCGTGGACACGGCGTACGAGTCCCGGGTGGAAGGCGCCGGGGACGAGCTGGCGGCGCAGGGCGCCGGCGACCAGGGCCTGATGTTCGGCTACGCCTGCGACGACACGGCCGAACTGATGCCGCTGCCGATCGCGCTCGCCCACCGGCTCTCCCGCCGCCTCACCGAGGTCCGCAGGAACGGCACCGTGCCCTACCTGCGCCCGGACGGGAAGACCCAGGTCACCATCGAGTACGACGGGGACCGTCCCGTCCGCCTCGACACGGTCGTCGTCTCCTCGCAGCACGCGGCCGACATCTCCGTCGAGGGCCTGCTCACCCCGGACGTGCGCGAGTACGTCGTCGAACACGTCCTCAAGGAGCTGGTCGAGGAGGGCGTCAGCCTGGAGTCCGACGGCTACCGGCTCCTGGTCAACCCGACCGGGCGCTTCGAGGTCGGCGGCCCGATGGGCGACGCCGGACTCACCGGCCGGAAGATCATCATCGACACGTACGGCGGGATGGCCCGGCACGGCGGCGGCGCCTTCTCCGGCAAGGACCCGTCGAAGGTCGACCGGTCGGCGGCGTACGCGATGCGCTGGGTCGCGAAGAACGTCGTCGCGGCCGGCCTCGCCCGCCGCTGCGAGGTGCAGGTGGCGTACGCCATCGGCAAGGCCGAGCCGGTGGGTCTCTTCGTGGAGACCTTCGGCACGGGCACCCTGCCGGACGAGCGGATCCAGGAGGCCGTCGGCGCGGTCTTCGACCTGCGGCCCGCGGCGATCATCCGCGACCTGGACCTCAAGCGGCCGATCTACGCGAAGACGGCGGCGTACGGCCACTTCGGCCGCGAGCTCCCCGAGTTCACCTGGGAGCGCACGGACCGCGTGGAGGCCCTGAAGAAGGCGGCTCGTCCGGGACAGGAGGGCTGAGGGCCATGCGCATCGCTGTCACGGGATCCATCGCGACCGACCATCTGATGACCTTCCCCGGCTGGTTCGGCGAGCAGCTGCTCGCCGACCGGCTCGACCGGGTCTCCCTGTCGTTCCTCGCCGACAACCTGGAGGTCAGGCGTGGCGGAGTGGCAGCGAACATCGCCTTCGGACTCGGTGTCCTCGGCCTGCGTCCCGCCCTCGTGGGCGCGGTCGGCGCCGACTTCGAGCCGTACCGGGTCTGGCTGAAGGACCACGGTGTGGACACCGACTCGGTGCGCGTCAGCGAGTCGCTCCACACCGCCCGGTTCGTCTGTACGACCGACCGGGCCCAGAACCAGATCGCCACCTTCTACGCGGGGGCGATGGCGGAGGCGCGTGAGATCGACCTGAGGTCGGTCGTCGCGCGCACCGGCCGGCTGGACCTCGTCCTGGTCTCCCCGGACGACCCCGAGGCCATGCTCCGGCATACCCGCACCTGCCGTGACCTGGGGATTCCCTTCGCCGCCGATCCGTCGCAGCAGTTGGCGCGGCTCGACGGCGAGCAGGTGCGGGAGCTGGTGGACGGGGCGCGGTTCCTGTTCACCAACGAGTACGAGACGGCGCTCCTCCTGGAGAAGGCCGGCTGGGCCGAGGCGGACGTGCTGCGCCGGGTCGGCGCCTGGGTCACCACCCATGGCGAGGCCGGCGTCCGCATCCGGGGCGAGGGCCGCGAGCCGCTCGCCGTGCCGGCCGTGGAGGTCGCGGCGGTCGTCGACCCGACGGGGGTCGGGGACGCCTTCCGGTCCGGCTTCCTCGCCGGGTGGCTGTGGGGCGTGCCGGAGCGGTGCGCGGCGCAGCTGGGCTGCGCGGTGGCCGCGACCGTCCTCGCCTCCGTGGGGACGCAGGAGTACCGGCTGCACCGGGACCCGCTCCTCGACCGGATCAGGACGACGTACGGCGTCGGGTGCACCGCCACGCTCGTCACCCATCTGAGGGGGCTCACGTGACCGTCGTACGGAGCTCCCTGCGGGAGGAGTTCGCGAAGCGGGTCGTGGTGGCCGACGGGGCGATGGGCACGATGCTCCAGGCCGCCGACCCGACGATGGACGACTTCCAGAACCTCGAAGGCTGCAACGAGATCCTCAACCTCACGCGCCCCGACATCGTCGCCTCCGTCCACGACGCCTACTTCTCGGTGGGCGTGGACTGCGTCGAGACCAACACCTTCGGGGCGAACCTGGCCGCGCTCGCCGAGTACGGCATCGAGCACCAGGTGTACGAGCTGTCCGAGGCCGGCGCCCGGATCGCCCGCGCCGCGGCGGACGCGCACACGGCCGCCGACGGGCGCCCCCGCTGGGTCCTCGGCTCCATGGGCCCCGGTACGAAGCTGCCGACCCTGGGCCACGTCACGTACGAGCCGCTGCGCGAGGCCTTCCGGCAGAACGCGGAGGGCCTGATCCGGGGCGGCGCGGACGCCCTGCTCATCGAGACCTCGCAGGACCTCCTCCAGACGAAGGCGGCCGTCATCGGCGCCCGCCGGGCCCTGGACTGGGTCGGCGTGGACCTGCCGGTGATCGTGCAGGTCACCGTGGAGACGACGGGAACGATGCTGCTCGGCTCCGAGATCGGTGCGGCGCTGACCGCCCTGGAGCCGCTCGGCATCGACATGATCGGCCTGAACTGCGCCACGGGCCCGGCCGAGATGGCCGAGCACCTGCGGCACCTGTCCCGGCACGCCCGCATCCCGATCTCGGTCATGCCCAACGCCGGCCTGCCCGTCCTCACCTCCGACGGCGCCCACTACCCGCTGTCGCCGGCGGAACTGGCCGACGCACAGGAGGCGTTCGTCCGTGAGTACGGTCCCGCCCTGGTCGGCGGCTGCTGCGGTACGACCCCGGAGCACCTGCGGGAGATCGTGGAGCGGGTGCGGGGCGTGGCCGTCCTCGACCGCCGGCCCGAACCGGAGCCGGGCGCGTCCTCGCTCTACAGCCATGTGCCGTTCCGCCAGGACACCGCGTACCTGGCGATCGGCGAGCGCACCAACGCCAACGGCTCGAAGAAGTTCCGCGAGGCCATGCTCGACGGCCGCTGGGACGACTGCGTCGAGATGGCCCGCGACCAGATCCGCGAGGGCGCGCACCTGCTCGACCTGTGCGTGGACTACGTGGGCCGGGACGGCACCGCGGACATGGCGGAGCTGGCCGGCCGGTTCGCGACGGCCTCGACGTTGCCGATCGTCCTCGACTCGACGGAGATCGGGGTGCTGCGGGCGGGCCTGGAGAAGCTCGGCGGCCGGGCGGTCGTCAACTCCGTGAACTACGAGGACGGTGACGGTCCCGAGTCGCGGTTCGCTCAGGTCACGGCCCTGGCGAAGGAGCACGGCGCGGCCCTGATGGCGCTGACCATCGACGAGGAGGGCCAGGCCCGCAGCGTCGCGCACAAGGTGGCCGTGGCCGAGCGGCTCATCGAGGACCTGACGGGGAACTGGGGGATCAGGGAGTCGGACATCCTGATCGACACCCTGACGTTCACCATCTGCACCGGTCAGGAGGAGTCCCGCAGGGACGGCGTCCACACGATCGAGGCGATCCGCGAGCTCAAGCGGCTCCACCCGGACGTGCAGACCACCCTGGGCCTGTCCAACATCTCGTTCGGCCTGAATCCGGCCGCGCGGATCGTCCTCAACTCGGTCTTCCTCGACGAGTGCGTGAAGGCGGGCCTGGACTCGGCGATCGTCCACGCCTCGAAGATCCTGCCGATCGCCCGCCTGGAGCCGGAGCAGGTGGAGGTCGCGCTCGACCTGATCCACGACCGCCGCCGGGACGGCTACGACCCGCTCCAGCGCTTCCTGGAGATGTTCGAGGGAGCGACGGCGAAGTCCCTGAAGGCCGGCAAGACCGAGGAGCTCCTCGCCCTGCCGCTGGACGAGCGGCTGAAGCGACGGATCATCGACGGCGAGAAGAACGGCCTTGAGGCGGACCTGGACTCCGCCCTGACCGAGCGCCCCGCCCTGGAGATCGTCAACGAGATCCTGCTCGACGGCATGAAGACGGTCGGCGAGCTGTTCGGCTCCGGCCAGATGCAGCTGCCGTTCGTGCTCCAGTCCGCCGAGGTCATGAAGACCGCGGTGGCCTACCTGGAACCGCACATGGAGAAGACGGACGCCGACGGCAAGGGCACGATCGTCCTCGCCACCGTCCGCGGTGACGTCCACGACATCGGCAAGAACCTCGTCGACATCATCCTCTCCAACAACGGCTACAACGTCGTCAACATCGGCATCAAGCAGCCCGTCTCCGCGATCCTGGAGGCCGCCGAGGAACACCGCGCCGACGTGATCGGCATGTCCGGCCTCCTCGTGAAATCCACAGTGATCATGAAGGAGAACCTCCAGGAGCTCAACGGCCGCGGTCTCGCCGAACGCTTCCCCGTGATCCTCGGCGGCGCCGCCCTCACCAGGGCCTACGTCGAACAGGACCTCCACGAGATCTACCAGGGCGAGGTCCGCTACGCCCGCGACGCCTTCGAGGGCCTCCGCCTCATGGACGCCCTCATGGGCGTCAAACGCGGCGTCCCCGGAGTCGTACTCCCCCCGCTCAAACAGCGCCGCGTGCCGAAACGCGAGACCCCGCTCCTCGTGGCGCAGGCGAGGGAGCCCGAGCCGGCCGGCCGCTCCGACGTCGCCGCCGACAACCCCGTACCCGAGCCCCCCTTCCTCGGGACCCGGGTCGTCAAGGGCATCCAGCTCGCCGAGTACGCCTCCTGGCTCGACGAGACCGCCCTCTTCAAGGGCCAGTGGGGCCTCAAGGACACCGAGACCATCGAGACGGAGGGCCGGCCGCGGCTGCGCGCCTGGCTCGACCGCCTCAAGACGGACCACCTCCTCGAAGCAGCCGTCGTCTACGGCTGGTTCCCCTGTGTGTCCAAGGGCGACGACCTGATCGTCCTGGACGAGGACGGAGGCGAGCGGACCCGCTTCTCCTTCCCCCGCCAGCAGCGGGGCCGCCGCCTCTGCCTGGCCGACTTCCACCGCGCGGAGGACTCCGGCGAGATCGACGCCGTGGCGATGCAGGTGGTCACCGTCGGCTCCCGGATCGGCGAGGAGACGGCGAAGCTGTTCGCCGCCGACGCCTACCGGGACTACCTCGAACTCCACGGACTCTCCGTCCAGTTGGCGGAGGCGCTGGCCGAGTACTGGCACGCGCGGGTGCGCGCCGAGTGGGGCATCGCGGGCTCCTCGGAGCCGGCGTCCATCGACGGCATGCTCCGCACCGAGTACCAGGGCTGCCGCTACTCGCTCGGCTACCCGGCCTGCCCCGACCTGGAGGACCGGGCGAAGATCGCCGCGCTGCTGCGCCCGGAGCGGATCGGCGTGGAGCTGTCGGAGGAGTACCAGCTGCACCCCGAACAGTCGACGGACGCGATCGTCGTCCACCACCCGGAGGCGAGCTACTTCAACGTGGGAGGCCGCAGATGAGCCCGACCCTCACGGACCCGACGTTCTCGTTCGAGTTCTTCCCGCCGAAGAGCGCGCGCGGCGAGCAGACGCTCTGGGAGGCGATCCGCCGGGTCGAGGCCCTGTCCCCGGACTTCGTCTCCGTGACGTACGGCGCGGGCGGCTCGTCCCGCGACCGGACCATCGAGGTGACCAAGCGGATCGCCACCGAGACGACCCTGCGCCCGGTCGCCCATCTGACGGCCGTCGGACACTCGGTCGCCGAACTCCGGGCGATCATCGGCGCCTACGCCGACGCCGGGGTACGGGACGTCCTGGTCCTGCGCGGCGACCCGCCCGGCGACCCCCGAGGCCCGTGGACACCGCACCCGCGGGGCTTCACGTACGCCCATGAACTGGTCGAACTGGTCCGGTCGCTGGGCGACTTCAGGATCGGCGTGGCGGCCTTCCCCGAGGGCCACCCGAGGTCGGCGGGTCCCGCCGACGACCTCGCGCACTTCGTGGCCAAGTGCCGGGCGGGCGCCGACTACGCCATCACGCAGATGTTCTTCGACCCGGAGGACTATCTGCGGCTGCGGGACCGGGTCGCGGCCGCAGGCTGCGACACCCCGATCATCCCGGAGATCATGCCGGCCACCGACGTACGCCAGATCCGGCGCTTCGCGGAGCTGAGCGACGCCGCGTTCCCCGAGGACCTGGCGCACCGCCTGGAGGCGGCGAAGGACGACCCGGCGGCGGCGTACCGCATCGGCGTCGAGCACGCGACCGCGATGGGCCTGCGGCTGCTCGACGAAGGTGCGCCGGGCCTGCACCACATCACGCTGAACAGGTCGACGGCGGCCCTGGAAATCCACCGAACCATCATGAGCGCGAGGAGCGTTGTCCATGTCTGACACCTTCACGGACTACAAGGTCGCCGACATCTCCCTGGCCGCCTTCGGCCGCAAGGAGATCACGCTCGCCGAACACGAGATGCCGGGCCTGATGTCGATCCGCCGCGAGTACGCCGAGACGCGGCCCCTGGCGGGGGCGCGGATCACCGGCTCCCTCCACATGACCGTACAGACGGCGGTCCTCATCGAGACCCTCGTCGCGCTCGGCGCCGAGGTCCGCTGGGTCTCCTGCAACATCTACTCCACGCAGGACCACGCCGCCGCCGCGATCGCCGCCGCCGGCATCCCCGTCTTCGCCTGGAAGGGCGAGACCCTTGAGGAGTACTGGTGGTGCACGGAGCAGGCGCTGACCTGGCCGGACGCCGACGGCGGGGCCTCGCGCACCGGCCCGAACATGATCCTGGACGACGGCGGTGACGCCACGGTCCTGGTCCACCTGGGCGTCGAGTACCAGAAGACCGGCAGTCTTCCCGAGGCCGCCAACGAGGAACTCGCCGTCATGCGCGCCCTGCTGGAGAACAGCGCACTCGACTGGTCGACCCTCGCCACCGGCATCCGCGGGGTGACGGAGGAGACCACGACGGGCGTCCACCGCCTGTACGAGATGCACCGCGAAGGCGCGCTCCTCTTCCCCGCGATCAACGTGAACGACGCCGTGACGAAGTCGAAGTTCGACAACAAGTACGGCTGCCGGCACTCCCTCGTCGACGGCATCAACCGCGCGACGGACGTGCTGATCGGCGGCAAGACGGCGGTGGTCTGCGGCTACGGGGACGTGGGCAAGGGCTCGGCGGAGTCGCTGCGCGGCCAGGGCGCACGGGTGATCGTCACCGAGATCGACCCGATCTGCGCGCTCCAGGCGGCGATGGACGGCTACCAGGTCGCCACCCTCGAGGACGTCGTGGAGACGGCCGACATCTTCGTCACCACCACCGGCAACAAGGACATCATCATGGCGTCCGACATCGCCCGCATGAAGCACCAGGCGATCGTCGGCAACATCGGCCACTTCGACAACGAGATCGACATGGCCGGCCTGGCGAGGATCCCCGGGGTCGTGAAGGACGAGGTCAAGCCGCAGGTCCACACCTGGACCTTCGAGGACGGCAAGGTCGTCATCGTCCTGTCCGAGGGCCGGCTGCTGAACCTCGGCAACGCGACCGGCCACCCGTCCTTCGTGATGTCGAACTCCTTCGCCGACCAGACCCTCGCGCAGATCGAGCTGTTCACGAAGACGTCCGACTACCCCGTCGGCGTGTACACCCTCCCCAAGCACCTGGACGAGAAGGTCGCCCGCCTGCACCTGGACGCGCTCGGCGTACGCCTGACCACCCTCCGCCCGGAGCAGGCCTCGTACATCGGGGTCCCGGTGGAGGGCCCGTACAAGCCGGACCACTACCGCTACTGATGATGTGTACGAACGATGACGGGCGCGACCCGTGGCTCCCCGACCGCCTCCTCAGAACGGAACGGGACCTGCTGATGCCGCTCCTGCGCCGGACACCCGAGGAGGCGTACGAGCTCCGCACCGCGTGCCCCGGATGGACGGCGAGGCAGGTCCTCGCCCACTGCGGCGCGGCCCTGGTCAGGATCGTCGAGGACCGCCTGGAGGAGGGCGTGTTCCTGCCCGAGGCGAACGCCTGCGACGTCGCCGAACGCGAGGACTGGCCGCTGGGCCGCATCCTCGACGAACTGGAACGCGGCCTGACGGAGGCGGGCCCGGTGATCGCCGCACGTGAGGACGGCCGGCTCGACGCGGTGGCGCTCGGCGAATGGGTCCACGCCGGAGACGTCCGGGAGGCCTTCGGCGAACCCGGCGCGTACTGCGGCAAGGCGCTGGAGCTGGCGCTCCCGCTCCTGACGGTGACGAGCCGCAAGCGCGAAACCCCGCGCCTGGTGGGCGTCCTGGAGGACGGCACGATGCCCCGGGTCTCCCTCGGCAACGAGCGGGAGGGCCGGCCGCCGGCCACCTTCCGCGGCGACGCGTCGACCCTGATCCGCATCTACGCGGGCCGTCCGCTGGTGCGCACCCGCTACGAGCTGAGGGGCGCGACAGAACAAGAACTCCTCATCTACCGCTGACCCACCACCCACCCCCGCGCCGCGCGCGCACCCCTACCCACCCCCCGACCGCGCCTCCCGGCCACGCGGGCCCACGCCCCGCGCCGTGCGGCCACCCGCCCGTGCGGCCACCCGCCCGCGCCCCGCTGCGCGGGCCCACGCCCCCCGCCGTGCGGCCACCCGCCCGCGCCCGCCTCCACCCACCCGCCGTGTGGGCAATCGTCCCGCAGGGCGGGACGGGTGGGCACACGGGACGGCGCCCTCTGGCGGCGCCTCCGCCCCTTGTGCCTGAGCCCGCACCCGACTGTGCACCGCACCTGGGGT
>NZ_JBHTSA010000088.1:0-34270 GCF_042795405.1 Streptomyces sp. NPDC056480
CCGTCCCCGAGTCGAAGATCGTCGAGACCCTCATCGAAGAGGCCCTCAAGATCGCCGAGCAGATGGAGAAGGACGGCGTCGCCAGCGGCGAACCGTCCGTCGCCGTCGCGGGCTGAACATCCCCCGAAGCCCCCTCCTCCCTCCGGGGAGGAGGGGGCTTCGTCGTGCGGGGAGGACCCCGCCACAGGCGAGAGGGGTAAAGTGCGGAGACCACGTAGAACCGTACGGTGAGGCCCCCACGTGCTGACACAACCCGCCACCCGGGTCCTCGAACCCGCCGACCTCGGCGCCGCACTCGCCGTTCTGGAGAGCGCCCCCGTCGAGAACGCCTTCGTGACCGCCCGCGTCCAGGTCGCCGGGCTCGATCCCTGGCGGCTCGGCGGCGAGATGTGGGGCTGGTACAGCGAGGGGCGGCTGCGGTCGCTCTGCTACTCCGGTGCCAACCTCGTGCCGCTCTGCGCGACGCCCGAGGCCGTGCGCGCCTTCGCCGACCGGGCCCGCAGGACCGGCCGCCGCTGCTCCTCGATCGTCGGGCCCGCCGAGCCCACCACCGAGCTGTGGCGGCTCCTGGAGCCCAGCTGGGGCCCCGCGCGCGACGTCCGGGCCCGGCAGCCGCTGATGGTCGCGGAGGAGCCCTCCGCGACCGTCGCGCCCGACCCGCTCGTGCGCCGCGTCCGCAAGGACGAGATGGAGGTGATCATGCCCGCGTGCGTGGCCATGTTCACCGAGGAGGTGGGCATCTCCCCGCTCGCCAACGACGGCGGACTGCTCTACCAGGCCCGGGTCGCCGAGCTCGTCGGCTCCGGCCGCTCCTTCGCCCGCATCGAGGACGGCAAGGTGGTCTTCAAGGCGGAGATCGGCGCCGCCACCCGCCAGGCCTGCCAGATCCAGGGCGTCTGGGTCGCCCCCGAGCACCGCGGCAAGGGCCTCTCCGAGACGGGCATGGCCGCCGTCCTCCAGTACGCCCTTGCGGACATCGCGCCCGTCGTCAGCCTGTACGTGAACGACTACAACACCCCGGCGAGGGCCTCGTACCGCCGTGTCGGCTTCCAGGAGACCGGTGCCTTCATGAGCGTGCTGTTCTGAGGCCCCGGCCGCTTGTAGGGTGCGCCGCATGGATGACGCAGAGGTCATGATCGGACCGGTCAATCTCGCCGCCCGGGTGGACGAGGCCCTCGCCGTGCAGGCGGTCGCCTTCGGCCTGGACGCGGACGAGGTCGCCGTACGCCGCCACATCGTGCTGCGCCACCTGCTGAACCCCGGCGCCCGCGCCTACGGGGCCACCACCGCCGAGGGGAAGCTCGTCGGATTCGTCTACGGGATGCCCAACGACCGAGGCCACTGGTGGTCCACCGTCGTCGAGTCCTATCTGCGCGCCACCGGCACCGTCGACTGGCTCGACGACTCCTTCGTGATCACCGAACTCCACGTCCACCCGGCCCACCAGGGGCGCGGTGTGGGCCGCGAGCTGATCACCACCATCACCGACGAGTCCGCCCAGCCGCGCTCGATCCTCTCCGCGATCGACACCGACAGCCCGGCCCGCGGCCTCTACCGCTCCCTCGGCTACGAGGACCTCGCCCGCCAGGTGCACTTCCCGAGCGCGGTCCGCCCGTACGCCGTCATGGGCGCGTCCCTGCCGCTCAAGCGCCGGAACTGATTTCTCCGACCCGGGGAGGCCCGGCTAATCTCGGGGCCATCATCCTTACCCGGCAGGAGTACGAGAACCATGGCCAACGCACCGGTCCAGCGCATGTCCCAGTTGATGGCGAAGACGCTGCGCGACGACCCGGCCGACGCCGAGGTCCTCAGCCACAAGCTCCTCGTCCGCGCCGGCTACGTGCGCCGCACCGCCGCCGGCATCTGGAGCTGGCTGCCCCTCGGCAAGAAGGTCCTCTCCAACATCGAGCGCATCGTGCGCGAGGAGATGGACGCGATCGGCGCCCAGGAGGTCACCCTCCCCGCGCTGCTGCCGCGTGAGCCGTACGAGGCGACGGGCCGCTGGGACGAGTACGGCGCCGAGCTCTTCCGCCTCCAGGACCGCAAGGGCGGCGACTACCTCCTCGGCCCGACGCACGAGGAGATCTTCACGCTCCTGGTCAAGGACCAGTGCTCCTCGTACAAGGACCTGCCGGTCATCCTGTACCAGATCCAGAACAAGTTCCGCGACGAGGCCCGCCCCCGCGCCGGCATCCTGCGCGGCCGCGAGTTCCTCATGAAGGACTCGTACTCCTTCGACACGGAGGACGAGGGCCTCGCCCGGTCCTACGCGCTGCACCGCCAGGCCTACCAGCGGGTCTTCGAGCGCCTCGGCCTCGACTACCGCATCGTCGCGGCCACCGCCGGCGCCATGGGCGGCTCGAAGTCCGAGGAGTTCCTGGCCCCGGCCGAGGCCGGCGAGGACACCTTCGCCGACTGCCCCAACTGCGACTTCGCGGCGAACACCGAGGCGATCTCGTACGAGCTCAAGCCGGTCGACGGCTCGGCCGTCGCGGCCGCCGAGGAGATCCCCACCCCGGACACCCCGACCATCGAGACCCTGGCCGCCTCCCTCGGCGTCCCGGCCTCCGCCACGCTGAAGAACCTCCTCGTGAAGGTCGACGGCGAGATCGTCGCCGTGGGCGTCCCCGGCGACCGCGAGGTCGACCTGGGCAAGGTCGAGGAGCACTTCGCCCCGGCGACCGTCGAGATGGTCACCGAGACCGACTTCGCCGAGCGCGCCGACCTCGTACGGGGCTACGTCGGCCCGCAGGGCCTGGAGAAGGTCACGTACATCGCCGACCCGCGCGTGGCGCCGGGCACCGCGTGGATCACGGGTGCCAACAAGGACGGCACGCACGCGAAGAACGTCGTCGCCGGCCGTGACTTCGAGGTCGAGGAGTACGTCGACGTCGTCGTCGTGCAGGAGGGCGACCCGTGCCCCACGTGCGGCACCGGCCTCAAGCTGGACCGCGCCATCGAGATCGGCCACATCTTCCAGCTGGGCCGCAAGTACGCCGACGCCCTCAAGCTCGACGTCCTCGGCCAGAACGGCAAGCCGGTCCGCGTGACCATGGGCTCGTACGGCATCGGCGTCTCGCGCGCCGTCGCCGCCCTGGCGGAGCAGACGGCCGACGAGAAGGGCCTGTGCTGGCCGGCCGAGGTCGCCCCGGCCGACGTCCACGTCGTCGCGGCGGGCAAGGCCCTCCAGACGGAGCTGGCCCTCGAGGTCTCCGACAAGCTGTCCGCCGCGGGTCTCCGTGTGCTGGTCGACGACCGCGCGGGCGTCTCGCCCGGCGTCAAGTTCACCGACGCGGAGCTCATGGGCGTCCCGAAGATCCTGGTCGCCGGCCGCCGCTCGGCCGAGGGCGTCGTGGAGCTGAAGGACCGCCGGACGGGCGACCGCGAGGAACTGACCGTCGACGAGGCGCTGGCCCGCCTGACCGCCTGACCGCGGGAGACATGAGGGAGGGGCGGGGGCCCGGGGCCCCCGCCCCTCCTGTCGTGCTGTCGTGGGGACGCTCAGGCGCCGTCCTCCGGCGATGCCGGGTCGACCGACGCCCCCGTCAGGTCGCCCACCGGCTCCACACCCTCCGCCGCGTGCGCCGCGCCCTTCAGATACGCGTCACTCACCGGCTTCGACGTGCCCGGCGGCGCGGCGGGCGCCTCGTTCACGGCGGCGGCGGGCGCCGCCGCAGGCGCCTCGCTCACGGCCGCGGGCCCCACCGTCGACCGTTCCAGGAAGCGCAGCAGCTCCACCGGGAAGGGCAGGACCAGCGTCGAGTTCTTCTCCGCCGCGACGGCCACCACCGTCTGCAGCAGCCGCAGCTGCAGCGCCGCCGGCTGGTCGGACATCACCGCGGCGGCCTCCGCCAGCTTCTTCGATGCCTGGAGCTCCGCGTCCGCGTTGATCACCCGTGCCCGGCGTTCCCGGTCCGCCTCCGCCTGCCGGGCCATCGAGCGCTTCATCGTCTCCGGCAGGGAGACGTCCTTGATCTCGACCCGGTCGATCTGCACGCCCCAGCCGATCGCGGGGGAGTCCAGCATCAGCTCGAGGCCCTGGTTGAGCTTCTCCCGGTTCGACAGCAGGTCGTCGAGATCGCTCTTGCCGATGATCGACCGCAGGGACGTCTGCGCCATCTGCGAGACCGCGAACTTGTAGTCCTCGACCCGGATCAGCGCCTCCGCAGCGTCGACGACCTTGAAGTAGACGACCGCGTCGACCCGCACCGTCACGTTGTCCCGCGTGATGCCCTCCTGCGCGGGCACGGGCATCGTGACGATCTGCATGTTCACCTTGTGCAGGCGGTCCACACCCGGAACGATCATCGTGAAGCCGGGCGCGCGCACGTCCTCGCGCAGCCGCCCGAAACGGAAGACGACACCTCGCTCGTACTGCTTCACGACCCGCGCGGCCACGCCCGCGTACACGGCGATCGCCGCGGCCGCACCGGCCGCCGCCACCAGCAGCTCTTCGATCATCACGGCCCCCTGGATTGAGCCGAACGGTACAGAAAGGGTATTCCCCTACAGCCAGCTCGCGAACTCCAGGAGCAGCTCGGCATCCTGCCGGCGCCCCGCCGTCAGCGCCCGCGTGCCCGACTCGACCGCGCGGAACAGCGTCCAGCCGCGCAGCCGCTCCCGGTCGAGGTCCAGGGAGTCCGCCAGCTTGTTGACCCGCCGCCGGGCCGCCGAGGCCCCCGAGGACGCGGCCACCAGATCCTCCACCCGGTCCCGGACGAGCCGGGCGAGGTCGTACGCCCGCTCGCCGACCAGCGGCTCGGGGCCCACGGCCAGCCAGGGCGTCCGGTCACCGCCGAGCACCTTGCCCTGCCGGAAGTTCCCGTGCAGCAGCACCGTCTCCGAGGCGCCGGACACCAGCTCCTCGCGTGCCGCGAGCGCCGCCGTCGTCAGCTCGGCGGTCGCCGACCCGGTCAGGTGGGGGACCATCGCCTCCGCCTGCCGGGCGGTCCGCTCGGCCACCGTCTCGAAGCCGTGCTCCGCCGCCGGCTCGACCCACAGCTTGCGTACGGTCCCGGCCGCCTCCAGGAGCGCCTTCGCCTCCGGGAGCGAACGCAGCGAGACCTCCGGGTGCAGCCGTTCGAGGACGAGCGCGCCCTCCGCGGCCTCGTCGAGGAGCTGGACCGCGCCCCAGCCGTTCCAGTGCGCGAGCGCGTCCCGCTCCAGGTCCGGCCGGGCGAACGCGGGCGCGATCTTGAGCGCGGCGGGGGAGCCGTCGGACCGCCGGACGAGCACGACCAGGCTGCTGCGTCCGCCGGGTGCCATCACCCGTTCGCTGTCCAGGGAGGCGCGGTCGAGCACCTGACCGGCGAGCTCGGGCAGTCTCCCGAGCCACTCGGCCGCCGCGGCGTCCCCGTACGTCTCACCGAGCGTCCTGATCAGTCGCTGCGGCGGTTCGAAACCCATGCGTACGTTGTTCCTTCGGTCGGGGCGGGGCTCAGACCCGCTCGGCGAGCCCAGGAAAGGTTACGTCGCTGCCGCGCCAGCGGACCGCGCGTACCGCCGCCTCCCGCAGCGCGGCGGCCGCCTCGCGGCGCCGAGCGCCCTCGGTGGCCCGGACGAGATCGGAGTAGACCCCGGCCACCCGGTCCTCCAGGACGGCCGCGAGCCGTACGGCGCCTGCCGGGTCCGCGACCCGGAAGGGCAGCTCGTACGCGGCCGCCGCCACCACCGGCGTGCCGCCGAGGTCGCGCACGCTCCGGCGCAGCGTGTCCCGGCGCGCCCGGTGCGCCTCGTACGCGGCGGTGGCCTCGGCCCGCCGTTCCGTACCGATCCGGCCGCCGACGACCCCGTACCCGTACACCGCCGCGTGTTCGGCGGCCAGCGCGGCCTGGGTCGCGTCGAGGGCGCTCATGCCCGGGCTCCTTCGGTCAGCAGATAGGCGTGGGCGGCGCCGGCGGCGGCCACGGAGGCCAGCAGCCGGGCGTACTCGGGCGGGGCGGTGACCAGGGCGGCGGTGTGGGCGTCGGAGGCCGCGCGTTCGGCCGCCGCGAGCTCCTTCAGGGCTGCCTCGGGGTCGGCCGCGACGGGCACGGGGGGCGGAGTGGGCCGCGCGGAGGCGGAGGCGCCGGCGGTGGCGGACGGCGACGGCGCGGCCGTCGCCGGGCGCACCGTCGTACCGCCCTCGCCGAGCGCCTTGGCGTGCGCCGCCACGGAGCGTCGCAGCGGGGTCAGCCGGGGCGCGAGGCCCGGATGGGCGGCGAGCGCCGCGTCGTAACGTTCCAGCAGGGTCCTGGAGGCGGTCACGGAGCGCAGTCGCAGCGCGGCCTCGGCGCGGGCCACCCGTTCGGCCTCGACCTCGGCCGCGCCGGGCTTCCGGGGACCCGGGTCCCCGGCGGCGGTGCAGCCCGGGAGCGCCGTCGCGGCGGCGGCCGCGATGCCCGCCGTCAGGAGTGCGCGCCTGCCCGTCGTCGTCACGCTCTCTCCCTCAGCCGTGGTACGTCGTCGAAGATCGTCGGGATCACCGCAGGCGAGCGTACCCGCGGGCCCCGGGGCGGTGGACGGCAACACCCTCCCGGACCGGATACCCTTTGGTCTGACACGCGAGGAAGACGCGACGAACCCACAACAGCACACGCGGCCGAGGAGTCACCCGGATGAGCACCACCCAGAGCGACAGGCTGCGCGGACTCGTGGAGCCGCTCGTCCACGCGAGGGACCTGGACCTCGAGGAGATCGAGGTGTCCCGGGCAGGCCGCCGCGGACTGCTGAGGATCGTCGTCGATTCGGACGAGGGCGTGGAACTGGACGCCTGTGCCGAGCTGAGCCGCGCGATCTCCGAGAAGCTCGACGAGACCGACGCGATGGGCGAGGGCGAGTACGTCCTCGAAGTCAGCTCCCCCGGCGCCGACCGCCCGCTGACCGAGCACCGCCACTACGTGCGGGCCATCGGCCGCCTCGCCAAGCTCCAGCTGACCACCGACGGCGCCGCCGAGGAACTGGTCGCGCGGATCCTGGCCGTGGACGAGGACGGCCTCGACCTCGAAGTGCCGGGCGTGAAGGGGCGCAAGCCCACCGCCCGCCGGGTCGCGTTCGCCGACATCGCCAAGGCGCGTGTCGAGATCGAGTTCAACCGCAAGGACAAGAAGGAAGAGGAGGCGTAGCCGTGGACATCGACGTGAAGCTGCTCAAGGGCTTGGCGAATGAGAAGGAGATCTCCTTCGACCTGCTGGTCGAGGCGATCGAGTCGGCCCTCCTCATCGCCTACCACCGCACCCCCGACGCCCGCCGCCACGCGCGTGTGGAGCTGGACCGGCTCACCGGTCACGTGACGGTGTGGGCGAAGGAAGACCCCTCCGATCTGGAGGAGGGCCAGGAGCCCAAGGACTTCGACGACACCCCGTCGGACTTCGGCCGGATCGCGGCGAGCACCGCCCGCCAGGTGATCCAGCAGCGTCTGCGGGACGCCGAGAACGACGTGACGTTCGGCGAGTACGCGCGCCGCGAGGGCGACGTCGTCGCCGGTGTCGTGCAGCAGGGCAAGGACCCGAAGAACGTCCTGGTCCGTCTGGACGACAAGCTGGAAGCCATTCTTCCGGTCCAGGAGCAGGTGCCGGGCGAGGACTACACGCACGGTCTGCGGCTGCGCACGTACGTCGTCCGGGTGGCGAAGGGCGTCCGCGGTCCGTCCGTCACCCTTTCGCGCACCCACCCCAATCTGGTGAAGAAGCTCTTCGCCCTCGAGGTGCCGGAGATCGCCGACGGCTCGGTCGAGATCGCGGCCATCGCCCGTGAGGCCGGTCACCGCACCAAGATCGCCGTCCGTTCCACCCGTTCGGGCCTGAACCCCAAGGGCGCCTGCATCGGCCCGATGGGCAGCCGCGTCCGCAACGTGATGGCGGAACTGCTCGGCGAGAAGATCGACATCGTCGACTGGTCGGACGACCCGGCCGAGATGGTGGCGAACGCGCTCTCCCCGGCGCGGGTGTCCCGGGTCGAGGTCGTCGACATGGCGGCCCGTTCCGCCCGGGTGACGGTGCCGGACTACCAGCTGTCGCTGGCGATCGGCAAGGAGGGCCAGAACGCCCGCCTCGCCGCGCGCCTCACCGGCTGGCGGATCGACATCCGTCCCGACACCGAGCCGAGCGGTCCCGAGGACTGAGACCGTTTTTGGCCAACAACTGTTCGATTCTTGCCCCAAACAGGTGAGGTCGGTACGGGGAGGTAGACTTAATCGTGTCTGGCCGGACGCATGCCCGCGCGTGCCCTGAGCGAACCTGTGTGGGATGCCGGGTGCGAGCGGCCAAGAGCGATCTGCTGCGGATCGTGGTGAACAAGGACGAGTGCGTTCCTGATCATCGCGGTACGCTGCCCGGCCGGGGTGCGTACCTGCACCCCGCCGTGGCTTGTCTCGACCTGGCGGTCCGCCGCCGAGCGTTGCCGAGGGCCTTCAGGGCCCAGGGCCCGCTCGACACGGCGGAACTACGTCACCACGTCGAACGGCCGGCACAGCAGTGAAGAAGTACGGCACGGAACACCGTGCGGTCAGGTACCTCGCGAGTTGGAAGTAGGTCGAGATTGCGATGAGCACTCGATGAGTACGCGATGAGTACGCCCATGAAGTAGCGACGGTCCGGCGGTAACCCGGACCTCAAAGGAGCGAAGTGGCTAAGGTCCGGGTATACGAACTCGCCAAGGAGTTCGGCGTGGAGAGCAAGGTCGTCATGGCCAAGCTCCAAGAACTCGGTGAATTCGTCCGTTCGGCGTCCTCGACGATCGAGGCGCCGGTCGTGCGCAAGTTGACTGACGCTTTGCAGGGTCCCGGCGGCAACGCCGGCAAGACCGCTGCCAAGCCCGGCGCGCCTCGTAAGGCCGCCCCCTCCAAGCCCGCGGCGCCTTCTCCGGCCGCCGCGGCACGTCCCGCTGCCCCCAAGCCCGGCGCTCCGGCCCCCAAGCCGGCCCCCGCCGCGCCTGCGGCGCCGGCTCCGGTCACTCCGGCCGCGCCCGCGAGCAGCACCCCCTCTCCGGCTCCGGCCGCCTCGGGCCCCCGCCCGGGCCCGAAGCCCGCGCCCAAGCCGGTCACCCCGGCTCCGGCCGCCCCCGAGTTCACCGCGCCCCCGTCGGCTCCCGCCGCCGGTCAGCGCCCGGGTGGCGCCGCCCAGGGACCCCGTCCCACCGGCGACCGCCCCGAGCGTCCGGCCCGTCCGGGTCAGGGCGCACCGCGTCCGCAGGGCCAGGGTGCCCCGCGTCCGCAGGGCCAGGGCGCTCCCCGTCCGGGCGGTGCCCGTCCGGCCGGCCCGCGTCCGGGCAACAACCCCTTCACCTCGGGTGGCTCCACCGGCATGGCGCGTCCGCAGACGCCCCGTCCCGGTGGCGGCGCTCCCCGTCCCGGCGGCCCCGGTGCCGCTCCGGGCGCCCCGCGTCCGCAGGGTGGCCCCGGCGGCGCTCCGCGTCCGCAGGGTCAGGGCGGCGCTCGTCCCACCCCCGGTGGCATGCCTCGTCCGCAGGCTCCCCGTCCGGGCGGCGCGCCCGGCGGTAACCGTCCCAACCCGGGCATGATGCCGCAGCGTCCCGCTGCCGGCCCGCGTCCCGGTCCCGGCGGCGGTGGCCGTGGTCCCGGCGGCCCCGGCGGCCGTCCGGGTGGTCCCGGCGGTGGCGGCGGCGGTCGTCCCGGCTTCGCCGGTCGTCCGGCCGGTCCCGGCGGTGGCGGCGGCGGCTTCGCCGGTCGTCCCGGTGGTCCTGGTGGCGGCGGCGGTCGTCCGGGTGGTCCCGGCGGCGGTGGCGGCGGCTTCGGCGGTCGTCCCGGTGGCTTCGGTGGCCGTCCCGGCGGTCCCGGTGGCCGTGGTGGCACGCAGGGCGCCTTCGGTCGTCCCGGCGGTCCCGCGCGTCGTGGTCGCAAGTCGAAGCGTCAGAGGCGCCAGGAGTACGAGGCCATGCAGGCCCCGTCCGTGGGCGGCGTGATGCTTCCCCGCGGTGGCGGCGAGGTCATTCGTCTGTCGCGCGGTGCCTCCCTCACCGACTTCGCCGAGAAGATCGGCGCCAACCCGGCGTCGCTCGTCGCGGTGATGATGAACCTCGGTGAGATGGTCACGGCCACGCAGTCCGTCTCCGACGACACGCTGACGATGCTCGGCGAGGAGATGAACTACCAGGTTCAGATCGTCTCGCCGGAGGAAGAGGACCGCGAGCTCCTCGAGTCCTTCGACATCGAGTTCGGCGAGGACGAGGGCGGCGAAGAGGCTCTGGTCTCCCGTCCGCCGGTCGTCACCGTCATGGGTCACGTCGACCACGGTAAGACCCGACTTCTCGACGCGATCCGCAAGACGAACGTCGTCGCGGGCGAGGCCGGTGGCATCACCCAGCACATCGGTGCCTACCAGGTGGGTACCGAGGTCAACGGCGAAGAGCGTCGCATCACCTTCATCGACACCCCGGGTCACGAGGCGTTCACCGCCATGCGTGCCCGTGGTGCGAAGTCGACCGACATCGCGATCCTCGTGGTCGCGGCCAACGACGGCGTCATGCCGCAGACGATCGAGGCGCTCAACCACGCCAAGGCCGCCGGCGTCCCGATCGTCGTCGCGGTCAACAAGATCGACGTCGAGGGTGCGGACCCGACCAAGGTCCGCGGTCAGCTGACCGAGTTCGGTCTGGTGGCCGAGGAGTACGGCGGCGACACGATGTTCGTCGACATCTCCGCCAAGCAGGGTCTGCACATCGACTCCCTGCTCGAGGCCGTCGTCCTCACCGCCGACGCCTCGCTCGACCTGCGGGCCAACCCGAACCAGGACGCGCAGGGCATTGCGATCGAGTCCCACCTCGACCGTGGTCGTGGTGCCGTCTCGACCGTCCTGGTCCAGCGCGGAACGCTGCGCATCGGCGACACCGTGGTGGTCGGCGACGCGTACGGCCGTGTCCGGGCGATGCTCGACGACAAGGGCAACAACGTCGAGGAGGCGACCCCGTCGACTCCCGTCCTGGTCCTGGGTCTCACCAACGTCCCGGGTGCCGGCGACAACCTCCTGGTTGTCGACGAGGACCGTACGGCCCGTCAGATCGCCGAGAAGCGCGCTGCGCGTGAGCGCAACGCCGCCTTCGCCAAGCGCGTCCGCCGGGTGTCCCTCGAGGACCTCGACAAGGTGCTCAAGGCCGGTCTCGTCCAGGAACTCAACCTCATCATCAAGGGCGACGCGTCCGGTGCGGTCGAGGCCCTCGAGGCCTCGCTGCTCCAGCTCGACGTCGGCGAAGAGGTCGACATCCGTGTCCTGCACCGCGGTGTGGGTGCGGTCACCGAGTCGGACATCGACCTGGCCATGGGCTCCGACGCCATCGTCATCGGCTACAACGTCCGTGCGGCCGGCCGTGCCGCGCAGATGGCGGAGCGCGAGGGCGTCGACGTCCGGTACTACTCGGTCATCTACCAGGCGATCGAGGAGATCGAGGCGGCGCTCAAGGGCCTCCTCAAGCCGGAGTACGAAGAGGTCGAGCTCGGTACGGCGGAGATCCGCGAGGTCTTCCGCTCGTCCAAGCTGGGCAACATCGCCGGTGTCCTCATCCGCTCCGGCGAGGTCAAGCGCAACACCAAGGCGCGCCTCGTCCGCGACGGCAAGGTCATCGCCGAGGACCTCACGATCCACGGTCTGCGCCGCTTCAAGGACGACGTCACCGAGATCCGCGAAGGCTTCGAGGGCGGTATCAACCTCGGAAACTTCAACGACATCAAGATCGACGATGTCATCGCGACGTACGAGATGCGCGAGAAGCCGCGCGCCTGATCGCGTCCGATCGCAGCAGTGAGCCGGGGCCGGTCGGCGGAAACTATTCCGTCGATCGGCCCCGGCCGTTGCGTGTACGGTTTCGGATGTCCCCGCCGAGTGGTCGGCGGGCACACCGAACCCGAACCGGCGGGACATCCGGACATACATGTATGTGGGGACACTGTCCTTCGATCTGCTCCTCGGCGACGTTCGTTCGTTGAAGGAGAAACGCTCCGTCGTCAAGCCGATCGTCGCCGAGCTCCAGCGGAAGTTCGCGGTGAGCGTGGCGGAGGTCGGCGGCCAGAACCTCCATCGACGGGCCGAGATCGGCGTCGCGATGGTGTCGGGGGATCCGGGACACCTCAGCGACGTACTGGACCGGTGCGAGCGGCTCGTCGCCGCGCGTCCCGAGGTGGAGCTGCTGTCGGTGCGCCGCAGGCTCCACACTGATGAAGACTGATGTTGAGCAAGGCAAAGAAGGAGAAGGACCAGTGGCCGACAACGCGCGGGCGAAGAAGCTGGCAGACCTCATCCGGGAGGTGGTCGCCGAGAAGCTGCAGCGCGGCATCAAGGACCCCCGCCTGGGCACGCACGTGACCATCACGGACACCCGCGTCACCGGCGACCTGCGGGAGGCCACGGTCTTCTACACGGTCTACGGCGACGACGAGGAGCGGGCGAGCGCCGCAGCCGGACTGGAGAGCGCCAAGGGCATCCTCCGTTCGGCCGTGGGCCGCGCGGCGGGGACCAAGTTCACCCCCACCCTGGCCTTCGTGGCCGACGCCCTCCCGGAGAACGCCAAGACGATCGAGGACCTCCTCGACAAGGCGCGGGCCTCGGACGCCCAGGTGCGGGAGGCGTCCTCGGGCGCCCACTTCGCGGGCGACGCCGACCCCTACAAGAAGCCGGGCGAGGACGAAGCCGCCGAATGAGCAACGCAGCACGCACTCCCGACGGCCTTGTCATCGTCGACAAGCCGTCGGGATTCACCTCGCACGACGTCGTGGCCAAGATGCGCGGGATCGCGAAGACCCGTCGGGTCGGCCACGCCGGCACGCTCGACCCCATGGCCACCGGCGTCCTCGTCCTCGGCGTGGAGCGGGCGACCAAGCTCCTCGGTCACCTCGCGCTGACCGAGAAGGAGTACCTGGGCACCATCCGCCTGGGCCAGACGACGATCACCGACGACGCCGAGGGCGAGATCACGGCCTCCGTCGACGCCTCCAAGGTGACCCGCGAGGGCATCGACGCGGGTGTCGCCGAGCTGACCGGCGCCATCATGCAGGTGCCGTCGAAGGTCTCGGCGATCAAGATCGACGGCAAGCGGTCGTACGCGCGCGTGCGCGGCGGCGAGGAGTTCGAGATCCCGGCCCGCCCGGTCACCGTCTCCTCCTTCCAGGTGTACGACGTGCGTGAGGCGACCGCCGAGGACGGCACCCCCGTCGTCGACCTGGTCGTCTCGGTCGTCTGCTCCTCCGGTACGTACATCCGGGCGCTCGCCCGGGACCTCGGCGCCGGCCTCGGCGTGGGCGGGCACCTGACCGCGCTGCGCCGCACCCGGGTGGGCCCGTACAAGCTGGACTCGGCGAAGACGCTCGACCAGCTCCAGGAGGAGCTCACCGTCATGCCGGTCGCCGACGCGGCCGTGGCGGCGTTCCCCCGGTGGGACGTCGACGAGAAGCGGGCCAAGCTGCTGCTCAACGGCGTCCGCCTGGAGATGCCGGAGTACCCGGCGGGTCCCGTCGCGGTCTTCGGGCCCGGCGGGACGCTGCTCGCGCTCGTGGAGGCCCAGCGGGGCAAGGCCAAGAGCCTCGCCGTCTTCGGCTGATCCGAGCGGTTCGGAGCTCATCGTCGGCTCACGGTGAGGGCGGGCACGCGTGCGTGCCCGCCCTCACTCGTCTCCCCCTTGTGTCTCCCCTGCGAGAGCCTGTCCTGCGGAACGCCGAAGAATCACCCGATCAGGGAGGCGCTCGGGGTGAAGGGGGGAGCGTCAGGGGGCGCGTTCCCCCCTCGTGGTCCTCCGTGTGATCACCGGCGACCTACCGTCGACCCCATGGGACGCGGGGACCTGGCGACGCTGGTGCGGATCTGCGATCTGGCGGGCCGGCCTCGCGGCACCGGATTCCTCGCCGACCACCACGGAACGGTCGTCACCAGTCACGAAGCCGTCGACGGGCTCAGCCGTGTCGTCCTGCACGCACCCGGCGACCGGACCTGGCTCGCCGAGACCGAGGCCGTCACCCCGCTCCCGGAGAGCGGCCTCGCGCTCGTACGGACCGAGGGCCTCGGCGTACGGCCGCTGCCGCTCGCGACCCGACCCGAGATCGAACCCGGCACCTACGTACGGATCGCCGCCCACGGCTGGCGCGAGGCGCGCGTGCTCGGCCCCACCGCCGTCACGTACACCGCCACCGATCGCTTCCACGCGCTCGCCGACGCCCTCGAACTCGCCATCGGCACCGAGGGCGCCGAGGCCCTCCGGCTCGGCGGACAGGCAGCCGGAGGCCCCGTCCTCGACGCCACCACCGGCACCGTCCTCGCCGTCCTCGGCACCGCCCTGCACGGCGACCGCCCGGCCGCCGGATACGCGGTGCGACTGCGCCCCGAAGGCCCCCTCACCGCCCTCCTCCGGCGCAACGCGACCACCGTCCCCGCCTACGGACCCGACCTCAACCTCGCCGGAATCCTGGAACTCACCGCCACCTCCACCGGCCCCGTCCGGGATCCCGACCCGTGGCCCGAACCGGTCGAACGCCCGGAGTGCGTCCGCGAGTTCACCCGCTTCACCGCGGGCGAGGCGCCGGTCCTCGCCCTCGTCGGCGCCCCCGGCACCGGCCGCACCACCGCCCTCGCCGCGCTCTGCGCCCGCCGCGCCCGGGGCGTCGCGCCCGCCCCCACCGTCCGGCTGCGCGGGGCCGACCTGCGCGCCGAGGACCGCTCGCTCGCCGAGGCCGTGGGCAGGGCACTCCGGCAGGCCGGCCGGATCGTCGCCGCCTCCGGGGCGCTCGGCGACACCAGCACCGCCACCCCCGAACGGGCCGCCGCCCTCGCCCACGAGGCGGGCCGCCCGCTCCTCGTCGTCCTCGACGGCCCCGAGGAGATGCCGCCGCACCTCGCCCACCGGCTCGCCGACTGGACGACCGCCACCGAGGACTGGCTCCGTGCCCACCACGTCCACCTCGTCACCGCCTGCCGTCCCGAGCACTGGGAACGCGCGGGCGCCCTCTACGGGCCGGGCGCACTGCACCGACCGGCGACGGGCCCCGAGGACGGCGCTCCCGACGGGCTGCCGGCCGCCCTCGTCCTCGGGCCGTACTCCGCGGCCGAGGCGCAGGCCGTACGCGAGGGGTACGGGCTCGGCGAGACGCACCTGGCCGAGGCCGACGCCCGCCACCCGCTGGCCCTGCGGCTGCTCGCCGAGGTGCGGGCCGCACTGCCGGCGGACGTCCCCGGACGGCCGGGCCGCGAGGAGATCTTCACCGCGTACCTCGACCTGATGTGCCTGCGGGTCGCCGTCCGGATCGCCGCGGGCTCCCGGCCCCTGCCCCCGGGGACCGCCGTACGCCGCCTGGCCGCCCGTGTCACCGGCCAGGTCCACGAGGCGGCCCGCCGCTGCCTCGGCCCCGGACACGGCGTCCTCGACCGGGCCTCCTTCGAGGAGCTCTTCCCCTGGCGGGAGGGCTGGGCCTCGGCGGTCCTCACCGAAGGCCTGCTCGTCCCGGCCGGTTCCGGCTACCGCTTCGCCCACGAGGAGCTGGCGGACTGGGTGCAGGCCGCCCACCTCGATCTGGACGGCGCCCTGGGGGCACTGCTCTCGCCGGGGCCGGGTTCTCCCGCCGGCCCCGGGGCGGCGGCCGGTCCCGCCGAGCTCGCCGGACCCCTCGCGCCGCCCGCCGTCCCCCGGCAGCGGACCCCCGACGAAGCGCCCCCGCCGGTCCCGCGCCACCGCATCGGCCCCGTCCTCCAGGCGCTCCTGCTGCTCCACCGGGAGCGCGGTCCGGCCGCCCTCGCCCCCCGGCTCGCCGTGCTCGCCGAGGCCCTCGGGCGGTACGCCGAGGAGGAGGGCGGAGCCTCCGGCGACGGGCCCTGGTGGGCCGCCCGGCTGTTCGGCGAGAGTGTGCGGCGGCTTCCGGACCCCCGGCCGTACCTCCCCGTCCTGCGGCTGCTCGCCGACCGGGTCGGGGCGGGCACCGGGCCGAATGGGGCAGCCGTCGGCCGGACCGACGCCCGCGGCGGGCGGCACGCGGTGTTCGCCGCGTTCGGGCCCGCCTTCTGGCTGGGGCTTCCGCTCGGGGAGGACGAGCGGATCGATCTGCTGCGGCGGCTCGTCCCCGCCGACCCACCGCCCGCCGACCCACCGCCCGGCGAGAACCGCGACGGGAGCCGCAGCGAGGGCCGCGACGAGGGCCGCGACGAGGGCCGAGACGAGAACAGAGACAAGAGCCGAGACGAGAGCCGAGTCGAGAGCCGAGACGAGAGCCGAGAAGAGGGCCCGGGCGAGGGCCCCTGCGGTGCGCGGGCCCTCGCCGTCGTCGAGGGGATGCTCGCCGCCGACCCCCGGGGAGTACAGCCACTGCTCTGCCGCTGGTTCGGCGACGACCGCGCCCTCCCCGCCGCCCCGGGCGCGACCGTCGCCACCGCCGCCCAGGCCCTGCTGCACACCCATCGGCGGCTCGCCGTCGACGATCTGTGCGAGGCGCTCGTCGCCACCGCGCACCCGCTCGCCGACGGCCTCCTCGCCGCCCTCGCCGAGGACGAGCCCGCCGCCGTCTGCCGGGCCGTCGACCGCTGGGCCCACGACGACGGCCGTCCGGAGCGACGCGTCGCGGCCGCCACGTACGGGCATCTCGTCGCCGGCCGCGCCACCCGCCCCGCCGACCGGGAACTCCTCCGCTTCGCCGCCCTGGCCCTGCTCGCCCGCCCCGGCGACCAGGGCCTCCACGGCGCCGCCCTCGGCCTGCTGATCCGCGACCCGCACACCCGGGACCGCCACCTGCCCCGCGCGCTCGCCGAGCCCCGGGTGCCCGCCGGCGCCCTCGTCGAGGCCCTCGCGGCCGACCCCGGACCGGTCCTCGCCGCGTTCGGGGCCCGCCTGGACGGCACCGGCGAGGCCCCCGCCGCAGCCCTGCGGGCGCTCGCCGACGTCGACACGCCCGCCCTCGCCCGCCGGGTGGCCTCCCTCGTCCGCGGATACGTCGCCCGCCACCCCGAGGGCGCCGGGCACGTGGCCGACTTCGTCGACCGGCGCCTCGAGTACGGCCCGGCCGCCCGAGCCGTCCTCCACCCGCTGGTCTCCGGCCTGATCCGGGGCCGTCCCGCGCGGGTCCGCAGCGCCCTCGCCCCCGTCCTCGCCGCGCCCGGAACCGGCGCCTCCCGGCATCTGCGGGCCGAACTCCTCGACGTGCTCCTGGAGCACGAGCGGTACGAGGCCGAGACGGGGGAGTTCACCGTCCTGGCCTCCCTCCTGGAGGCCGCGGCCGAGGACGCCGAGCGGCGCAGCGAGCCGCGCACCAGGGCGCTCACCCACCGGGTCGGCTCGCTGTGGGCCCGTACTCCGGAAGGCGCGGGACTGCTCGACGCGGCCCTCGCGGGACACCTCGGCGCGCGGCCCGCGTTCGCCACGCTGCTCGCCCGCTGGGCGGTCGGCGCCCCCGCCGACTGGGCGCCGCTGCTCGGTCCTGAGACCCTCCGGGCGCTGCGGAGCCACGGCACTTCCATGCCGATGCGAACCGACGGCCGTGGGCATGGCAGTCTTAGACCTGCGTAATCGGCGAACAGGCGGACGAGGAGCGGTCACAGTGCAGCGCTGGCGTGGCTTGGAGGACATCCCCCAGGACTGGGGGCGCAGCGTCGTCACCATCGGCTCCTACGACGGTGTGCACCGCGGGCACCAGCTGATCATCGGGCGGGCCGTCGAGCGGGCCCGGGAACTCGGCGTCCCCTCCGTGGTGGTCACCTTCGACCCGCACCCCTCCGAGGTCGTGCGGCCCGGCAGCCACCCGCCGCTGCTCGCCCCGCACCACCGGCGCGCCGAGCTGATGGCCGGCCTCGGCGTGGACGCGGTGCTCGTCCTGCCGTTCACCGCCGAGTTCTCGCAGCTGTCCCCGGCCGACTTCATCGTCAAGGTGCTCGTCGACAAGCTGCACGCGAAGGCCGTCATCGAGGGCCCCAATTTCCGCTTCGGCCACCGGGCCGCCGGGAACGTCGCCTTCCTGTCCGAGCTCGGCGGCACCTACGACTACGAGGTCGAGGTCATCGACCTGTACGTGAGCGGCACGGCGGGCGGCGGCGACCCCTTCTCCTCCACCCTCACCCGCCGGCTCGTCGCCGAGGGCGACATGGCCGGCGCCGGTGAGATCCTCGGCCGTCCGCACCGGGTCGAGGGCATCGTGGTCCGCGGCGCGCAGCGCGGCCGCGAACTGGGCTTCCCGACGGCCAACGTCGAGACCCTCCCGCACACCGCCATCCCCGCCGACGGCGTCTACGCCGGCTGGCTGACGGCCGACGGGGAGCGGATGCCGGCGGCCATCTCGGTCGGCACGAACCCGCAGTTCGACGGCACGGAGCGGACGGTGGAGGCCTATGCGATCGACCGTGAGGGCCTCGACCTGTACGGGCTGCACGTGGCCGTCGACTTCCTCGCGTACGTCCGCGGGATGCTGAAGTTCGACACCCTGGACGACCTGCTCGAAGCGATGGCCGGCGATGTGAAGCGCTGCCGGGAGCTGACGGAGGCGTACGACCTGGAGCACCCCCAGGCCGGCTAGCCCGTCGCCGTACGGTCGCCGGGCCCCGGTCGGCCGAGGGACGGGAGGCGCCCACCGCCTCCCGTCGGCCCGGACCACCGCCCCTTCGCCTCAGACCACCGCCCCCCGCGCCACCCAGTGGCAGGCCACCTCCTGCTCCCCGCCGCCGCCCAGGACCGGCAGGCTCGCGCCGCGGCAGCGATCCGCGACGGCCGTCGCCTCGCCCGAGGCGAGGACCTGGCAGCGGGCGTGGAAGCGGCAGCCGGACGGGATGCGCGACGGGTCGGGCGGCTCACCGGTCAGCACCACCGGGGCACCCCCGGACTCCGGAAGCACCGACAACAGCGCCTGGGTGTAAGGGTGCTGAGGCCGGGTCAGGACGGACTCCACCGTGCCGGTCTCCACGACCCGGCCCAGATACATCACCGCCACCCGGTCCGCGATGTTCCACGCGAGACCCAGGTCGTGCGTCACGACCAGGGCGGAGAGCCCGAGTTCGTCCCGCAGGCGCAGCAGCAGCGCCAGGATCTCGCCCCGCACGGAGGCATCCAGCGAGGCCACCGGCTCGTCGGCGACGATGAGTTCGGGATCCAGGACCAGCGCGCCCGCGATGACGACGCGCTGCCGCTGCCCGCCCGACAGCTCGTGCGGATAGCGCAGGAAGAAGCGCTCCGGCGGGCGGAGCCCGGCCCGCGCGAGAGCCCCGGCGACCGCCTCCCGCTCGTCCCCCGCGTATCCGTGGATCCGCAGCCCCTCCGCGACCGCGTCGTACACCGTGTGCCGGGGGTTCAGCGAGCCGCTCGGGTCCTGGAGGACCAGCTGGGCCCGCTTCCGGTACGCCTTGAGGGCCCCGGCGCCGTACCCGAGCGGCTTCCCGTCGAAGGAGACCGTCCCCGCCGTGGGCCGGACCAGGCCGAGGAGCGAGCGGGCCAGGGTCGTCTTGCCGCAGCCCGACTCCCCGACGAGGGCCACGATCTCGCCCGCGCCGATGTCCAGGTCCACCCCGTCGACCGCCCGCGCGGGCGGCGCGCCCCGCCGCCCGGGAAAGGTGACGTGCAGCCCGCGCGCCGACAGCAGTGACGCCGCCTCCGCCTCCGTACGCACGGCCGTCTCCGTACTCATGACGCGCTCCCCACATGGACGCAGGCGGCCCGGTGGTCGGTGCCCGCCTCCCGTAGCTCCAGATCGAGTTCGCCGCACGCGTCCACCGCCACCGGACAGCGCGGATGGAAGGTGCAGCCGCCCGGCAGGTCCGCCGGGTCCGGCGGATCGCCCGGCAGTCCGCGCGGCGCACGCCGGGACGCGAGGTCCCCGACGCGCGGGAACGCCGAGGACAGCGCCCGTCCATAAGGGTGCCGGGCTGACTCGTACACCGCCCGGGCCGGACCCTCCTCGACGACCCGCCCCGCGTACATCACGGCCAGCCGGTCACAGGTGTCGGCGAGGACGGCGAGGTCGTGGCTGATCATCAGGAGGCTGATGGACTGCTCGGCGACGAGCCGCTCGATCAGCCGCAGGATCTGCGCCTGGATCATCACGTCGAGCGCGGTCGTCGGCTCGTCGGCGACGATCAGCTGCGGATCGCAGGCCAGCGCCATCGCGATCATCACGCGCTGCCGCTGTCCGCCGGACAGTTCGTGCGGATAGGCGGCCGCGCGCGCGGCGGGCAGACCGACGTGTTCGAGCAGCTCGCCGGCCTTCCTGCGGGCCGCCGCCGGGGTCGCCCGGCCGTGGACGAGCAGCGGCTCGGCGATCTGGTCGCCGATCCGGTGCACGGCGTTGAGCGAGTGCATCGCGCCCTGGAAGACGATCGACGCCCCCGCCCACCGCACGGCCCGGAGCCGGCCCCACTTCATGGCGAGGACGTCGTCGCCGTCGAGCAGGATGCGGCCCTCGATCCGCGCCGACGCCGGAAGCAGACGCAGCAGCGCGAGGGCGAGCGTGGACTTGCCGCAGCCGGACTCGCCCGCCACACCGAGCTTGCGGCCCGGCTCCAGGGTCAGGTCGACCCCGCGCACGGCGGGCACGGCGGCCGCGCCCGACCCGTACGTCACCCTGAGGTCCCGTACCTCCAGGAGGCTCATCGCCCCACCCCCAGCTTCGGGTTGAGCACGGACTCGACGGCCCGGCCGCACAGGGTGAACGCCAGCGCGACCAGGGCGATGGCGATGCCGGGCGGGGCCAGGTACCACCAGTGCCCGGAGGAGACCGCGCCGGCCTCGCGGGCGTCCTGGAGCATGCCGCCCCAGGAGACGACCGTCGGGTCGCCGAGCCCGAGGAAGGCGAGGGTCGCCTCGGTGAGGATGGCGGTCGAGATGCCGAGGGTCGTCTGCGCGAGCACCAGCGGCATCACGTTCGGCAGCACGTGCCTGCTCATGACGTGCCCGTGGCCGCCGCCGAGCGCGGTGGCCCGTTCGATGTACGGGCGGGACTCGACGGCGATCGTCTGGGCCCGCACCAGGCGCGCCGTGGTCGGCCAGGAGGTCACCCCGATGGCGATGACGACCGTCCACATCGACCGGGACATGACGGTGGCGAGCACGATCGCGAGGACCAGGGTCGGCATCACCAGGAACCAGTCGGTGATCCGCATGACGACGGTCGAGAACCAGCCGCCGTAGTGCCCGGCGATGATCCCCACGAGGGCGCCGATGGCGACCGAGAGCGCCGCCGCGAGCAGTCCGACGAGCAGTGAGATGCGCGCTCCCCAGATCAGCAGGCCGAGCAGCGAGCGGCCGAACTGGTCGGTGCCCAGCGGGAACTCGGCGCTCGGCGACTCCAGGGCGGTGCCCGGGGCCTGCGTCACG
This sequence comes from Streptomyces sp. NPDC056480, assembly GCF_042795405.1. Lineage (NCBI taxonomy): Bacteria > Bacillati > Actinomycetota > Actinomycetes > Kitasatosporales > Streptomycetaceae > Streptomyces > Streptomyces sp. NPDC056480. The sequence goes on from NZ_JBHTSA010000088.1 coordinate 21,250, forward strand.
GACTGCACGTCGGCGCCGACGGTCCACGGGGCGGTCAGCGCGAGCAGCGCGATGAGGGCGAGCCCGGCGAGGCCGAGGAGCCCGGCGCGATGGGTGCGGTACGCCTTCCAGAAGCGGGACACCGAGCTGCGGCGGCGTTCCCACCGCAGCGAGGCCGCCGACGGCGGCGCCGGCTCGGTCGTGGTCATCGGCCCACCCTGGGGTCGAGCAGCGGATACAGCAGGTCGGCGATCAGGTTCATCAGGATCATGGCCCCGGCGAAGACCACGAACAGGCCCTGGACGAGCGGCAGATCGGGCACGCTCAGGGCCTGGTAGAACAGCCCGCCGAGCCCCGGCCAGGAGAACACCGTCTCCACCAGGATCGAACCGGCGGCCACATGGCCCAGATTGATGAAGATCATGGTCACGGTCGGCAGGAGCGCGTTCGGCACGGCGTGCCGGCGCCGCACGTCGTCGTCGCGCAGCCCCTTCGCCCGCGCCGTCGTCAGATAGTCGCCGCCCATCTCGTCGAGGAGCGAGGAGCGCATCACGAGCAGGGTCTGCGCGTACCCGACGGCCACGAGCGTGACGACCGGCAGGACGAGATGGTGGGCGACGTCGAGGACGTACGCGAAGCCGGTCTCGCCCGTGCCCGACTCCATGCCGCCGGTCGGGAAGAGCCCCGGGACCGGGCCGATGCCGACCGAGAACACGATGATGAGCAGCAGCCCGAGCCAGAAGGAGGGCACCGACCACAGGGTCAGCGCGATCCCGGTGTTCAGCTTGTCGCCGAGCCCGCCGTGGCGCCAGGCCGAGCGGGTGCCGAGCCAGAGCCCGAGGGCGGAGTAGATCACCACGGCGACGCCGGTGAGCAGCAGCGTCGCGGGCAGCTTCTCCGCGATCAGGTCGCCGACCGGGGCGCGGAACTGGAACGAGGTGCCGAGGTCGCCGCTCAGGGCCTTGGCGCAGTAGTCCGTGAACTGCTGCCACAGCGGCAGATCGAGCCCGAACTGGCGCCGCAGTGTGGCGAGTTGTTCGGCGGAGGTGGGCACGCCGTGCGTCATCGCCTTCACCGGGTCGCCGGGGATGATCCGGAACAGGAAGAAGCTGGTGACGAGGACGGCGAAGAGGGAGACGAGCGCGCCGCCCAGCTTGCCCGCCGCGTGGCGGAGATAGCCGAGGGAGGAACCGGTGCGGGGTGCGCCGTCCGTGGCGCGGGCCTTTTCGGCCCGCACCACGTCGGCGGGGGTGCTCGCAGTCGTCACGGACTACTCGCGGTCGTCGGCGGTGGTGCGACGGCGACGGGCGGTCCAGACGCCCGCGGCGACGAGGACGAGCGCGACCGGGCCGAGGATCAGCCAGAGGGTCGTCGAGGAACCGGAGCTGTCGCCGTCGGACGCGGAGGCCGTGGGCGTGGCCGACCACCAGCTCCAGTAGCCGTCCTGGCCCCACAGGTTTCCGGCGGCCTCGGGCATGGTCGTGATGGACGCGATCTGGTCCGTGCGGTACGCCTCGAGGGCGTTCGGATAGGCCATGATGTTCATGTACCCCGTGTCGTACAGCCGGGACTGCATCCGCTTCACCAGATCCGCCCGCTTGGCGGTGTCGTACTCCACCGCCTGCTGCGCGTAGAGCCCGTCGAACTCCTTGTCGCAGATGAAGTTGTCGGTGGCCCCGGAGTCCTTCACCGTCGCCGGGAGCGTGCCGCAGGTGTGGATCGACAGGACGTAGTCCGGGTCGGGATTGACCGACCAGCCGTCGAACGCGAGGTCGTAGTCACCCTTGACCCAGGGGTCCGAGACGCTGTCCAGGCAGTCGACCTTCAGGCCGATGCCCAGCGCGCCCCACCACTCCTGGAGGTACTTGCCGACGGCCTTGTCGTTCGGGTCGGTGGCGTGACAGAGGATCCGGAACTCCAGCGGCTTGCCGTCCTTGCCGATCCGCTTGCCCTCGGCGTTCTTCCGGTAGCCGGCCGCGAGGAGGACCTTCTCCGCGGCGACGGGGTCGTACGACCGCTTCTGGGCGTCCTCGGGCTTCCAGAAGTACGAGCCGAAGCGCGGCGGGATGTAGCCCTCGCCCTCGACCGCGTGTCCCTGGAAGACCTTGTCGACGAGGGTGGTGCGGTCGACCGCGAGGAAGAGCGCCTTGCGGACCGCCGGGTCGAGCAGCGCCTTGTGGCCGTTGCCGAAGGCCTTGCCGTCCTGGGCCTTCGCGCCGGGGTTGGTGGCGATGGCGTAGAAGCGGCGGCCGGGGGCGTCGTTGACCTTGACGTTCTTCTGGGTCTTCAGCGCGGCGGCCTGGGCGGGCGTCAGATTCGGTACGAAGGACACCTCGCCCTTCTGGAGGGCGGCGACGGCGGCGTCCCCGTCCTTGTAGTACTTGAAGACCAGCTCGTCGAACTTCGGCGCGCCCCGCCAGAACGTCTTGTTCGGCTTGAGCTTGATGTACTGGTCGACCTTGAAGTCCGTGATGACGAACGGCCCGTTGCCCACGATGGGGAACTGCTTGTCGTTGTTGAACTTCGAGAAGTCGCCGACCTTCTCCCAGACGTGCTTCGGCACGATCGGCACGTCGAGCGCGGTCATCGTGGCCTGCGGCTTCTTCAGCCGGATGACGAGCGTCTTCGGATCGGGTGCGGTGACCTGCGCGAAGTTGGCCGTGAAGCTGCCGTTGGCGGTGGCGGCGTTCGGGTCGGTCATCATCTTGTTGAAGGTCCAGGCCGCGTCCTCGGCGGTGGCCGGCTTCCCGTCGGACCACTTGGAGTTCTCGCGGATCGTGTACGTCCACGTCAGCTTGTCCGCCGAGGGCGTCCACGCCGTCGCCAGGCCCGGGACCGTCCGGGCGTCCTTCGCGTCGTAGTTGGTGAGGTACTCGTACGCCAGCCGGTGGATGCTGGTCGAGGTGAGCTTCTGGGCGAGGAACGGGCTCAGCGAGTCGATGCTCTGCGAGACGGCGACGGTGAGCGTGGTCCCCGCGGACTTGTCGTCCTCCGCGGCGGCGGTACCGGGGACGGCCACGAGCGAGACGGCGGTGACACCGGAGGCGAGCAGCAGACGGAGTGCCCGGTGAGTGGGGGCGTGACGGGGTGGAACCTTCGTGACCATGACCATGGGACGTGACCTCGCGTCGGGGGATCTGTCGTGGATCTTGGGCTGACGGTGAGTGAAGCGAAGGTTTATCAGCGGTGGTCTGCCGTCGTCAACGATCCCTCAAACCCCTTGTGGGCTGCGGGAATGCCAAAAGGCCCCGTACCGGTGAACCGGTACGGGGCCTCATTGGTCTACTCCTGTGACGCCTTACTGCTGAGGGGCTGGCGGAGCCTGCGGAGGCTGCTCCTGCGACCAGTTCGGCGGCGGGACCTGCCCCTGTCCCTGGTCGTGGCCCTGCGGCTGTCCGTGACCGTGATCCTGCGGATCGGCCTGCGGAGGCAGCGGCTGACCCGGCTGCGGCTGCTGCCAGCCCTGCGGCATGCCGGGCTGGGCGGGAGGCGCGCCGTACGGCTGTCCGGGCGCGGGCTGTGCTCCGTACGGCTGACCCGGCGCGGGCTGCCCGGGCATCGGCTGCTGCCCCGGCACCGGCTGGGCCCCGTACGGCTGTCCGGGCGCGGGCGGCGCTCCGTACGGCTGCCCCGGCGCCGGCTGCTGGCCGTAGGGCTGCTGCGGCGGGTACGGCTGAGCGGGCATCTGCCGGCCGGGCATCGGCTGCCCCGGGACGGGCTGTCCGGGCACCGGCTGGCCGGGCAGGGGCTGGGCCCCGTACGGCTGCCCCGGCGCGGGCTGTCCGGGCGCGAACTGCCCCGGCACCGGCTGACCCGGCATCTGCTGACCGGGCATCTGGTGGCCCGGCATCGGCGGGGCCATGTGCGGCGGCAGCGCGCCCTGGCCGTCGCCGGTCCACAGGCCCTGTGCCTGCTGCGCCCGTACGAAGTCCTCGGCCACCATCGCCGAGAGGTGGAAGTACGCCTCCCGGGTCTTCGGCCGCATCATGTCGAGGTCCACCTCGGCGCCGGCCGACAGGTGCTCGTCGAAGGGCACGACCACGACACCGCGGCAGCGGGTCTGGAAGTGCTGCACGATGTCCTCGACCTTGATCATCTTGCCGGTCTCGCGGACCCCGGAGATGACCGTGATGGAGCGCTGCACCAGGTCCGCGTATCCGTGCGCGGAGAGCCAGTCCAGCGTCGTCGACGCGCTGGACGCGCCGTCCACGGAGGGCGTGGAGATGATGATCAGCTGATCGGCGAGGTCGAGCACCCCGCGCATCGCGCTGTACAGCAGACCCGTACCCGAGTCCGTGAGGATGATCGGGTACTGCTTGCCCAGGACGTCGATCGCCCGCCGGTAGTCCTCGTCGTTGAACGTCGTCGAGACGGCCGGGTCCACGTCGTTGGCGAGGATCTCCAGACCGGACGGCGCCTGCGAGGTGAACCGGCGGATGTCCATGTACGAGTGCAGGTACGGGATCGCCTGCACGAGGTCACGGATGGTCGCCCCGGTCTCGCGCCGCACGCGGCGGCCCAGGGTTCCGGCGTCCGGGTTGGCGTCGATCGCCAGGATCTTGTCCTGCCGCTCGGTCGCGAGCGTCGCACCGAGCGCGGTGGTCGTGGTGGTCTTGCCGACACCGCCCTTGAGCGAGATGACCGCGATCCGGTAGCAGGAGAGGACGGGGGTCCGGATCAGCTCCAGCTTGCGCTGCCGCTCCGCCTCCTCCTTCTTGCCGCCGAGCTTGAAGCGGGCGGCGGCGCCGCCGGGCGTCCGGCTGGACTTGGGCTTCTGCTTGTTGTTCCGCAGCAGGCGGTCGGAGGAGAGCTCGACGGCCGCGTTGTAGCCGAGCGGGGCGCCCGGCACGGACCGCTCCCGCTGATCGTGCGTCACGGGCGACGGCCAGGCGGCCCCGGTCCGCGGGTCGACGGGCTGCCCGTCCTGCGGCGGCTGGGGAGCCGGTGCCTGCGGAGGTACGGCGGCCGGGTGCGGGTAGCCGTAACCGCCCTGGGCCTGCGGCGGCACACCACCGGGAACCCCGGGCTGTCCGCCGGGGCCCTGCGGGTAGCCGTAACCGGGCTGCTGCGGGGGCGTCCCGGGGTGCGGGAAGCCGTAGCCGCCCTGGGGCGCGGGAGCCGGGGGCTGGGGCTGCGGGGCCTGCGGGGCCTGGGGGTAGCCGTAGCCGCCGGGAGCCTGGTGCTGCTCGTGCGGAGCCTGCTGGGCGTGCGGCGGCTGCGGAGCGGGCGGGGCCTGCGGGTAGCCGTAGGCACCGGGCGCCTGGTGCTGAGGCTGGGCCTGCGGCGGTACGGGGCCGGGCGCACCGGGAGTGGAGGGCGGCGGCCATGCGGCGGCGGGCGGCAGCGGCGCGGCCTGGGGCTGCGGCTGGGCGCCCGGCTGCGCGGGCCACTGCTGGGCGGGCCCGGGAGCGGCCGGCTGGAACGACGGCGGCAGCGGCGGCAGCCCGGCACCGGCCTGCGGTCCGGCGCCCGGGAAGGGCTGCGCGGGGGCGGAACCGGGGAACGGACCGGGAGCGGCAGGGGGGAACGGGCCGGGGGCCGCGTCGGGGCCGAAGCCCTGCGGCGCGGCGTCGGCGGGCGGGTGCGGGACGGGGGCCATCGGCTCCGTCAGTGCCTCGGGAGCGGCCGGGACGGCGTCCGGAAGGACCGCGTCGCCGGAGGCGTCTGCGGGTACGGCGTCGTCGACCGGTCCGTCTTCCGCGTCGGAGTCCGGACCGGAGTCCACCCCGGCGCCCTCAGGGCTCGGGCTGGTACCCGCCACGGCATCGGCGGCCTGGGCGGGCGAGGCCTCGTCGTGGGCTCCCGCGACCTCGGGTGCCCCGGCTGCTCCAGGTGCTCCGGGCGTCTCCGATGCTTCGGACGTCTCGGACGTCTCGGGTGCTTCGGGTGCTTCGGCGGAGAGGGCGTTCTCCCTGCCGGCCTCCGTCACGTCCGGCGCCTCGGCGTCGGCCGTCTCGGCCTCGGTCGGTGCGCTGTCGGCGGCGGTCGCGGTCGGGTCCTCGGCGCCGGTCCCGGGCGTCCCGGGCGTCGCGGGCGTCGCGGGGGCGGCCACGGTGGCCTCCGCCGCGCGCTCCGCGATCTCGCGCTGGAGCGCGGCGGGGGAGAAGCGCATGGTCGAGCCGCTCTCGACGTCCCCGCCCCCGAACGGCGCCGCGGGCGCGGGCGCCGTGGCACCCGGCAGCGGGGCGGGCGGCGGGAAGGCACCCGGAACCGAGGCGTCGGGAGCCGCCACGACGGGGGCCGCGACAACGGGAGGCGTGGCGACCGGGGGAGCGGCGATCGGAGGCATCCCGACGGGAGGGATCCCGACCGGAGGCGTCACCGCGGGAGGCGCAACAGCCGGAGGGGCGGCCACGGGAGGCATCCCGACCTGAGGCGCTCCCGCCGGAGGCACGTGCCCGGCGACCGGAGGCGTACCCGCCGCGGGTCCACCCATCACGGGCGTGCCCGCCACGGGCGTGCCCGCGGCCGGCGTACCCGCCGCCGGAGCCCCCGCGTTCCAGCTCGGCTCGAAGCCGCTGCCCGCCGGGAGGCCGGGGACGGGGACCGGCGCTCCGCTCGGTGGCGGGGGAGTGGCACCGCCGGCCCCCGCACCGCCCGACGCGTTCTGCGTGTACCAGGCCGGCGGGGTGTAGTCGATGGTGAACTCACCCGTCATCTCGGCGGGATCCGCGTCGGACTGATCGTCGGCGGGCGGACTCCAACCCCCGTGGATCTCGTCGCGATCGCCGTTCACTTTGCCTCCTGGTGTGGTCGAGCACCCTTGTGCCGTTGTGGGCGGGGCTCTTCCACCCTAATCGGCGCGGGCAACCCCCGGGCAGGCCCGACGACCCCTCCGCGCCCGTCCCCATGAACCGGGCCGGTCGCCAAGTGACCTGACCGCGTCGCAGAGTGAGAACCCCGACCGTTCAAAACGATGCAAAAACGGACGTACTTGAACGACTTCATGCCGTTCGGTGCCGTTCAGTCCATCCTGCGCGCGGCGCCCAACAATCCGGTCTCGGCGTCGGTCCCCTGCGTCATGACGAACTGGCGGTCGCTCGGCGTACACCAGAGCGTCACTCCGTCCGCGAGCGTGGAGAGCGCCTCGTACTCGTGGCGCGGCAGGCTCATGATGCGGCCGATCTGGGTGGCCTCGTCGGGCGAGACCCGCTGGACGCCGACCAGCGAGGACTTCTCCAGGAGCCGGGGCGCGATCGGGCTCAGATAGGGCAGCAGCGTGACCACCGACTGCCAGGGCGCCGACACGACACGGCCGCGCGGCGGCCGCATGCCGCAGTCGCGGATCACGACCACGGGACTGCCCGCGGACGCGCCCTGCGGAGGCACGCGCCCCACGTCGTGCAGCGCGATGCACGGCTGGCCGCCGCCGGCGGCCTGCGCGAGCGCCGTCCAGGCCTGCGCGCGGCCGGTCTCGACCGCCACCCGGGCACCCGTGGCGGCGGCCCGGAGGGCCAGCACCTGGGCGGTCCACAGACCGCCGATGAGCGTGATGTCGTACGGGACGGGCCGGTTGATGCCGAGTACGGCGGGCCGGCTCTCGGCGTCGACGCCGATCACCATGCCGTCGTCGCCCACCGGCAGGGCCAGCGCCTCGAGTTGGTCGAGGGGCACGGAGTGCCGGTCGCGGCGCGGGCCGACGAGCCCGAAGCCGAAGCGGGGCTTCACGGACCGGCCCGCACCCCGGGAGCCGGCGCCCCGTGAGGCGGCCCGGCCGGTGCCACCGGCGCCCGAACGGGCCGGCGTACCGAAGGAGGAGGAAGAGGAAGAGGAAGAGGCGGCGGCGTGGGACATCAGCGCGCACCCCCCAGCGGAAGCGTCGCGAGGATGCCCGGCACCTGCTCACGGTCGAGTCGCACGAGTCCCGTCCTCACCCCGCGCGAGGCGCGCTCCAGTTCGTGCCGCGCGGCCACCAGCTCCTCGTCGCTGCGCCCGGTGATCCGTACGTGTCCGGTCATCGTCACCTCCTGCCGGTCCCCGCCGCTCAGCGTCAGGCTGAACGTCGTCGCGAGCGCGGGCAGCGAGGTCAGCAGGGCCACCAGCTGCGGCATCGAGGCCCCCGAGCCGCCCTGCCCGCCGAGCTGGGGCCAGCGCCCCACCCAGTACGTCGTGTGCCGCCGGTCGTCCACCCGCCAGGTCCGCGCGGTCTCCTGGGTCCGGCGCCCCTGCGCCTGCCCCCGGCCCGCCTGCGCTATCGCCATCGGGCTGGCGCAGGTCGAGGTGGCGAGCGCCGAGACGAGTTCCTGCTCCGTCAGCACGCTCGCCGCGAACCCGGCGCCCGCGAGCCGGCTCGCCAGCTGGTCCGCCGCCCGCACCACGCACTTCTGCGCGCCCTTGAGTCCGCCGCCGCGCGCGTCGACCGCCTCCGGGCAGAGCTCGGGGTCGAGTTTGAGCGCGATCCAGGTGATCCGTACGGCGGGCGAACCCGTCTGCGCCTGGAGCGGCCCGTAGTTGCGGGCGGCCATGGACTGTGCCGGCAGGTGCGGCGCGGGAGCGGGCTGCGTGTGCTGCACGATCTGCGCCGACTCCAGCCGGATGCCGTCCACGCTCAGGACGTCCCGGACGAGCCCGACGGGCAGCGGCGCGGCCGCGCGGTCCGGGCGCAGCGCCGTGCCGTCCGCCTCGACCCGCAGGACCGCGGTCAGGAAGGTGCCGTCGCCGACCATGCCGACCGGTCGCCGGTCGCGGTCGCTGTACGCGTAGGTCCGCAGGGCCGGATCGCACTCCACGACCGGCGCGAGCCCCGGCTCGGTGCCCTCGGGCACCGTGAACGAGGACGCCCTGCGGGTGCGCGTCCGCAGCGCGAGGAACGTTCCGAGCCACTCGGGAAGCGAGCGGCGGTGCCGGCGGACGACCGCCATCAGCACGAGCACGACGGCGACCACGCCCGCGGGAACCATCAGCATCGGCTCGACGACCCAGGCGACCAGCATCAGCGCCGCCGCCACCTCGATCAGTACGAGCTGTTGCAATTGGAACGAACCGAAGTGTCCCGGGCGCGCCTGGAGCTTCGGCGAGACCGAGGAAACAGGCCCCGTGGACGGGGGTGCGGAGGCGGTGGCCGCGGCGGGCCGCGTCCGCGTCGCGGAAACCATGATGGAGAATCCCCCTCAATTCATCCCGATCACCCTGGCCCGCCAGGGCATTGGCGGCCGGATCACCCTACCCGCCCCACGAACCCCACGGGACAGCAGGCATAGTAGGGGGCCGGTCCGACAGCCGGGGCCCGGGTGTCACCTCCCCCGGCTCCCGCGCGAAGATCGCGCCTGACGAGAATGGGGACTCATGGCATCGCGGCGGGACGAGCTCAACGCGTACACCTTTGCGAAGAAGCGCACGGTGGCGGCATTCCTCCAACCCTCGCCCTCCGGCACGGAGGAGGGGGCACCGAAGCCGCTGCGCGCGATCCTTCCGGGGTTGATCGTCGCCGCGCTCGTGGTGGCCGGGTTCGGCGCCTGGGGCATGTTCAAGCCGCAGGCCCCCAAGGGCTGGGACACCCCGGGCACCCGGGTCATCGTCGGCAAGCAGTCGACGACCCGGTACGTGGTCCTGGAGACCGGCACGGGCAAGGACAAGAAGACCCTGCTCCACCCCGTGCTCAACCTCGCCTCCGCGCGGCTCCTCCTCGACCCCGAGCAGTTCCAGGTCGTCCAGGTCGCCGACAAGACGCTCGACGAGGGCAAGAACACGCCGCCGCGCGGCCCCATCCTCGGCATCCCGTACGCCCCCGACCGGCTGCCCACCGCGGACGAGGCGGGCAAGGCCAAGCGCTGGGCGGTCTGCGAGCAGCCCGGCGGCGGCACGGGCGCCAGCGTCCAGAAGGCGACCTTCGTCTTCGCCGAGCGGGATCTGAAGCTCACCGAGGACAAGAACAAGCTCGACGACGGGAAGGTCCTGTACGTCAAGGGGCAGGCGGGCGCGGCCCAGTTCCTCATCGACCACACCGGCACCAAGTACCCGCTGAAGGCCGAGTCCACCGGACTCCTCACCGTCCTGTTCGGCCTCTACGCGAAGCCGCAGCCGGTCACCGACGACTGGCTCGCCACGCTCAAGACCGGCGACGAGATCGACTTCCCGCACATCGACAGCAACGAGGTCGGCCGGACCACGCAGATCCCCGGCTCCAGCCTGACCGCGACCGAGAGCCGGATCGGCAACGTCCTGCTCGCGCGCACCGGTTCCGGGCCCCAGCACTACGTCGTGCTCCCCGGCAAGGTCCAGCCGGTCACGCCGTTCACCGCCGAGCTGCTCATCAGCGCCCCGCAGACCCGGTCCCTCGACATGGACGGCAAGCCCACCGCCGCCGACGCCTCCTCCTTCGTCCCGGACCCGACCGCCTTCCACGGCGAGGCGAACTGGCCGAAGAAGAAGTCCAAGCAGGTCAACTCCGTCACCGGCCCGGACGCCCGCGACACCATCTGCAGCATCCTCACCGAAGTCGGTGAGAAGGGGCAGACGACCCTCGCGACCTGGGCCGGCCCCCAGTACCCCGCCGACATCACCGCGGGCGGCAGCAGCACGTACGTCACCCCCGGCACCGGCCTGCTGTACACCCAGACCCAAGGCAACCAGCAGGCGTCCGGCGGTTCGCTGTTCCTCGTCACCGACACGGGACTCCGCTACGCGCTGCAGGCCAACGGCGACAGCGACTCGACCCCCTCCAAGATCGGCGCGGGCGACAAGGAGAAGCCGGCCGACGGACGACCGCAACCCAGCGAAGCCCAGAAGCGTCTCGGCTACGACAAGGTCGTGCCGGCCCGGGTCCCGATCGAATGGTCGGAGTTCCTCTCGAAGGGCCCCCGGCTCGACTCCAACAGCGCGGCCCAGCCGCAGGGTTCCTAGGGGGTGACACCGATGACGACGACCACCCGCGCCGCGGCCCTCCTCGCCGCGGGCACCCTCACCGCGCTCCTCGCGGCCCCCGGAGCGGCCTCGGCCGCCCCCGGGCCCCGCGAAGGCGTCGGCGGCGCTCCCGTCCTCGACGGCAGCGGCGAGTGCACCTTCCCGATGAAGAAGCAGATCGCGGACACCCCCTGGCCGCTCCAGCGGGTCCTCCTCGACGAGCTGTGGCAGGACACCAAGGGCAAGGGCGTCAGGGTCGCGGTCATCGACACGGGCGTCGACGACGTCAACCCGCAGCTGAAGGGAGCCGTCGACGCCAAGGCGGGCAAGGACTACCTCAAGCCCGACAAGGAGAACCCGGGCCTCGGCGACGAGCAGCGCGGCAAGACCGACGGCACCGTCGACCAGGTCGGCCACGGCACCAAGGTCGCGGGGATCATCGCCGCCCGTCCCGTCGACGGCACCGGATTCGTCGGGCTCGCGCCCGAGGCGATGATCATCCCGATCCGGCAGAACGACGAGAAGAACAGCGGCAAGGCCGACTCGATGGCGGAGGCCATCAAGTGGGCCGTCGCCAAGGGCGCCCACGTCATCAACATCTCGCAGGACACCACCCAGCGCCTCGGCCCCGAGACGCCGATGGCCAAGGCGGTGGCCGAGGCCATCGAGAACGACGTCGTCGTCGTCGCCTCCGCCGGCAACGACGGCATGGACGGCCAACTCAAGCTGACCTACCCGGCCGCCTTCCCCGGGGTCCTCGCCGTCGCCTCCTCCGACCGGAACAACGAGCGCGCCGCGTTCTCCCAGTCGGGTCCCATGGTGGGGGTCGCCGCCCCCGGCGTCGACATCGTCTCCACGGTCCCCGGCGGCGGCCAGTGCGTCGACAACGGCACCAGCTTCTCCGCTCCGTACGTCGCCGGTGTCGCCGCCCTGCTCCGCGCCGAGCACAAGGACTGGAGCGCGGCCCAGATCGTCGCCCGGATCCAGCAGACCGCCGTCCGCTCGGTGAACGGACGCGACAACCACGTCGGTTGGGGTGTGGTCGACCCGGTGCGGGCGCTCGCCGACGCCCCGGGGACGCCGCCCACGGCGCCCACGCCCGACCCCCGCCCGCCCAAGCCGCCGACTCCCGAGCCGGCCCGTCTGGCGCTGTCGGAGACGCCTCAGGAGCGCTCCGAACGGCTCGCCACCTACACGTTGGGGATCGGTGTCGTCCTGGTGGCCGTGGTCGCCGGGACCGCCACCGTGATCCGCGACAGCCGACGTGGAAGGGGGGTCCGTTGACCGGCGTGTCGGTCAAGTATCCCGACCCTCCTTTGCAGTTGGAACTGCCGCCGTCAATGGCTAAAGTGACCGCGGGGCGTACGGCAGTGCGATCCCAGCACGGGGGCGGCATCAGAAGATTCCCGTCCGCATCACGACCGGATGGCCCGACGGCCCCGCCGTCGACGTCACCGAAGGAAGAAGGGGCAAGATGTCGAAAGACCTGAACGTAACCAGTGCCGAACAAGTCAAGCTCGCCGGCCGGATCCAGGACTTCTCCGACGAGCTGCAGTCCCGCATCACCTCGCTCAACAGCGTGGTGGACCGCGTTCAGGCGGGCTGGCAGGGTGCTGCGAGCAAGGAGTACGACCGGGTCCAGAACGACCTGAACCAGCGCCTGCGCAGCATGCGCCAGGAGCTCTCCAACCTCGAAGAGATGATGCGCATGAGCGCCGACGGGTTCTCGCGCGAGGAGGAGGACCGTCTGCGGTCCTTCCGTTCGATGGACACCGGCGGCGGCGCCGGCGGCGGCAACTCGAGCGCCATCCTCGGCGTCTGAGCCACTCGACCAGTCCACCGGGCCACTCTCACTCCAGGAGTCAACACCATGACCACTGCGGTCAATTACGACACCGTGACGCAGGCGGCGGCCGACACCCGTCTGACCTCCACCACCCTCACCCAGAAGCTCGACGACCTCATGGCCGAGGTCAACCGCGTCGCCAGCAACTGGGAGGGTGAGGCGAAGATCGCGTACCGCGAGACCCAGGACCGCATCACCCGCGACATGGCCGGCATGAACCAGGACCTGGCGCGCATCGCCCAGCTCCTCGACGAGTCGGTCGTCGGCTACCAGGACACCGACCGGGGCAACGCCGCCCGGTTCCGCATGATGTGAGATCAGGCGAGCACGCGTGAGGGGGTGGCCCGTCCGACG
>NZ_JBHTSA010000089.1:0-18109 GCF_042795405.1 Streptomyces sp. NPDC056480
GCCGCCGCTCCGCGGACATCGTCCGGGCCCCCCGGGGGGCGACCGGGGGCTGACCGTACGCCCCGTCGCGATCCCCCGGACGGCCCCCCCGACACACCCCCGGGGCGGCCTTCCGGAGTCTCCGGCTCCCCCTCCCCCGCCGCCTCGGCCCCCTCCCTTCGCCGGTGTCCCCCTGAAGGAGTGTCTCCATGACCGCCGGTTCCGCACCGTCTCCGTCCCCGGGGCCCGGCAAGGCCGACGAGCTCGCCGCCGAACGGCTCCGCCACGTCCTGGGTCCGGCGACGGTCGTCCGGGGCACCGCCCTCAGCGGTGGTCTCCACAACTCCGCGCGGCTGCTCGAACTCTCCGACGGCCGGCGCCTGGTGCTCAAGACCGCGCCTCCTGCGAGCTCCCCCGCCCTCGCCCACGAGCGGGGCCTCCTCGGCACCGAGGCCCTCTTCCACCGCATCGCCGCCAGGACGGGCGCCCGGGTGCCCACCGTCCTGCACCATGAGCCCGCCGGTCCCGGCACGCCCGCCGATTGGCTGCTCCTCTCCTATCTCGAGGGGACCACCTGGGACGCCGCTCGCGACCGGCTCACCTCGCCCGACCGCGCGGCGCTGCGCCGTCGGCTGGGAGAGGACCTGGCCCGGATCGCCACCGTCACAGGTCCGGCGTACGGATACCCGCAGCCCGCCGCGGGGCTCTCGGCGCCCGACTGGCCGACCGCGTTCACCGCCATGCTGCGCGCGGTCCTCGCCGACGCGGGCCGGTTCGACGTCGAGCTGCCCGCCCCCACCGGGTTCCTCGCGGGGCTGCCCGTACGGTTCGGCCACCGGCTCGCCGAGGTGCGCCGTCCGGCGCTCGTCCACTTCGACGCCTGGGAGGGCAACGTCGTCGTCGACAGGACCGCGAGCGGCCCCTGGCACCTGAGCGGGCTGATCGACGGCGAACGCGCCTTCTTCGGCGACCCGTTGGCCGAGCTGGTCGGACTCGACCCGCTCGGCGCGGCCGAGGACGACGCCGACCTCCTGGCCGGCTACCGATCCGTCACCCCCGCCCTGACCCTCGACACCGGCGCCCGCGTCCGCCTCGCGCTCTACCGGGTCTATCTCGCCCTCGTGATGCGTGTGGAGTCCGTCCCCCGCGCCTACGGCGGGGATCACGCGGTCCGGCTCGACGGCTGGTCCGCCGACCGTGTCATGGAGCAGCTCGCCGTACTCGACGCCCTGGAGGCGTGACGGCGGGAGCCGACCGGCGGGAACGGTCTCCGTTCCCCCGTGAGACCCGCTGTCACCGGGACGGTCAGGTGGACTCGCGTACGACCAGGACCGGTTCGAACACCTTCGCGGCCGTCTCGGACGGGGCGCCGTCGAGCTGTTCGACGAGGAGCGTGGCCATGGCGGCCGCCATGCGCTCCACGGGCTGGCGCACGGTGGTCAGCTGAGGCCGGGCCTTCCGCGCCGCCACCGAGTCGTCGAAGCCCACGACGGCCACCTCGCCGGGGACGGAGACCCCCTGCTCACGCAGGTACTGGCAGGCGCCCTGGGCCATCAGGTCGTTGGCGGCGAACACGGCGTCGATCCCCGGGTGGTCCTTCAGCAGTCTGGCCATGGCGCGCCTGCCGCTGTCCACCGTGAACCGGCCCCGTACGACGGGGACCGATGTCACCCCGTGCGCCGCGAACGCCTCCCGGAAGCCGTCGAGGCGTTCGTCCGCCGTGGGCGCGGTGACCGGTGCGGCGATGGTGGCCGGGCGCCGCCGGCCGGTGGCCCACAGGTGCTCCGCCGCGAGGCGCGCTCCGGCCGGGTTGTCGAGGTCGACGTAGCCGCACCGCTCCCCGTCGCGGGGGCGGCCGAACAGCACCGTGGGAAGGCCCGCCGCCACCAGCATGGAGGGGAGCGGGTCGTTCCCGTCCAGCGGCACGACCAGGGCTCCGTCCGCGCCGCCCTGCCGCAGGTACTCGACGAGTTGGGCCCTTGCCTGTTCGGACTCGGCGACGAGCAGCACGGGCTGGATCGCGCGGCGGCGCAGGACCGGCAGGACCCCGTCCACCACGCGTCCGAAGAACGGGTCGGAGAACACCCGGGCGGTGAAGGACCTGCCCGTGGCGGAGAGCACCAGGGCCACGGTCCCGGTGCGCCGTGTGACCAGGGAGCGGGCGGCCTGGTTGGGGGTGTAGCCGATGCGGGCGATGGCTTCGCGCACGCTCCGCTGGATGTCGGGGGCCACGTTGCGCACGCCGTTGACGACGCGGGACACCGTCGCGCGCGACACCCCCGCCTCGCGTGCGACGTCTTCCAGAGTCGGTCCTCGATTCCCCACCAGCGCACCTTAACGGTGTCCTGTGTCCGGTGGGAGGACGGTCCGCTCCTGGCCGGGAACGGTTGGCATCGACACTTAATGAAAGCCAAAAGAAAAGTCGTGTCATACGCCTTGACCGTCAACTCGCCCTGCGGGCAAGGTTTCGGGAGAGCGCTCTCCCACGTTTCCCCCATGTATCCAGAGGAGACCCCATGTCTTCCGTCGGGTCCCCGCCGGTCTTCCGGCGACCCGCCTCACGCGTCCGCCGGGCCACCGTCGGCGCACTTGTCACCTCACTGGCCGGCAGCCTGCTCGCCCTCGCCCCCGCCACGACGGCGCAAGCGGCCCCCACCCTGCTCTCCCAGGGGAAGACCGCGACCGCCTCCTCCACCGAGGGCGGTGCCTTCTCCGCCTCCGCCGCCGTCGACGGCGACCTCACCGGCACCCGCTGGGCCAGTGCCTGGCAGGACGCCCAGTGGATCCAGGTCGACCTCGGCAGCAGCGCCACGCTCAGCCACGCCGTCCTCAACTGGGAGGCGGCGTACGGCAAGAGCTACTCCATCCAGGCCTCCGAGAACGGCACCGACTGGCGGACCGTCACCACCGTCAGCGCGGGCGACGGCGGCACCGACAACGTCACGCTCTCCGGCACCGGCCGCTACATCCGGATGAACGGCCTCACCCGGGCCACCGGATACGGCTTCTCCCTCTGGGAGTTCCAGGTCTTCGGCACCACCGGCGGCACCGGTCCGACGCTCCCGGGCGGCGGCGACCTCGGCCCCAACGTGCACGTCTTCGACCCGGCCACACCCGGCATCCAGGCCAAGCTGGACCAGGTCTTCCAGGAGCAGGAGTCCGCCCAGTTCGGCAGCGGCCGGCACGCCTTCCTCTTCAAGCCCGGCACCTACAACGGCCTCAACGCCCAGATCGGCTTCTACACCCAGATCGCCGGCCTCGGCCTGCGCCCCGGCGACACCACCATCAACGGTGACGTGACCGTCGACGCCGGATGGTTCAACGGCAACGCCACCCAGAACTTCTGGCGCGGCGCCGAGGGCCTGACCCTCAACCCGGTCAACGGCACGGACCGGTGGGCCGTCTCGCAGGCCTCCTCGTTCCGCCGCATGCACGTCAAGGGCGGCCTCAACCTGGCACCCAACGGCTACGGCTGGGCCAGCGGCGGCTACATCGCCGACTCCAAGGTCGACGGCCAGATCGGCAACTACTCCCAGCAGCAGTGGTACACCCGGGAGAGCTCCATCGGCGGCTGGTCCAACAGCGTCTGGAACCAGACCTTCTCGGGCGTCGAGGGCGCGCCGGCCACCTCCTTCCCCGAGCCCCGGTACACCACGCTCGACACCACGCCGGTCTCCCGCGAGAAGCCGTACCTCTACCTCGACGGCAACGAGTACAAGGTCTTCGCCCCCGCCAAGCGCGTCAACGCCCGCGGCACCAGCTGGGCCAACGGCGCCCCGCAGGGCGAGTCGATCCCGCTGAGCCAGTTCTACGTGGTCAAGCCGGGCGCCACCGCCGCCACGATCAACCAGGCGCTGGCGCAGGGCCTGCACCTGCTGTTCACCCCGGGTGTCTACCACGTCGACCAGACGATCAACGTGAACCGGGCGAACACCGTCGTGCTCGGCCTCGGCCTCGCCACGATCATCCCGGACAACGGCGTCACCGCGATGAAGGTCGCCGACGTCGACGGCGTCCGCCTCGCCGGCTTCCTCATCGACGCCGGCCCGGTCAACTCGCCGGTCCTCCTGGAGCTCGGCCCGCAGAACTCCTCCGCCGACCACGCCGCCAACCCCACCACCGTGCAGGACGTGTACGTCCGCATCGGCGGCGCCGGCGCGGGCAAGGCCACCACCAGCGTGGTCGTGAACAGCGACGACGCCATCATCGACCACACCTGGGTGTGGCGCGCCGACCACGGCGAGGGCGTCGGCTGGGAGACCAACCGGGCCGACTACGGCGTCCGCGTCAACGGCGACGACGTCCTCGCCACCGGTCTCTTCGTCGAGCACTTCAACAAGTACGACGTCGAGTGGTACGGCGAGCGGGGCCGCACGATCTTCTACCAGAACGAGAAGGCGTACGACGCCCCCAACCAGGCCGCCATCCAGAACGGCGCGACGAAGGGGTACGCCGCCTACCGGGTCGACGACTCCGTGAACACCCACGAGGCCTGGGGCCTCGGCAGTTACTGCAACTACAACGTGGACCCGTCGATCGTCCAGGACCACGGCTTCAAGGCACCCGTGAAGCCGGGGGTGAAGTTCCACAGCCTCCTGGTGGTGTCCCTCGGCGGTATGGGCCACTACAACCACGTCATCAACGACACCGGGGCGTCCACCATCCCCGCCGGCACCTCCACCGTGCCGTCCACCGTCGTCTCCTTCCCCTGACGGCCACGCCGGGACGCTCCACCCATCCGGTGCGTCCCGGCCCCTCACCCCTTCCGGGCGGCGCCCAGTCCCCGCCGCGCCGCCCGGAAGGCGATCCCCCCTCCCCCTCCGTCCAGGAGCCTCCATGACCACGGCCAACGCCCCCACGACACGAAGGCGCGCCCGTGACCGCGCCCGCACGACAGGCTCACTCGTCGCCCTCGGTGCCCTGCTCGCCACCTCGGCCACGGCGCTGACCGCCGCCCCGGCCACCGCCGCGGAGACCCTCCTCTCCCAGGGGAGGACCGCCACCGCCTCCTCGAACGAGGGCGCCGCCTGGGCCGCCTCCGCCGCGTTCGACGGCGACCTCACCGGGACCCGCTGGGCGAGCCAGTGGAGCGACGCCCAGTGGATCCAGGTCGACCTCGGCAGCAGCGCGGACATCAGCCGCGTCGTCCTGAACTGGGAGGGCGCCTACGGCAAGGCGTACGACATCCAGCTCTCCGACAACGGGACCGACTGGCGCACCGTCAAGTCCGTGACCGCGGGCGACGGCGGCACCGACGAGCTCGCGGTGACCGGCAAGGGCCGCTACGTCCGCCTCCAGGGGATCACCCGCGGCACCGGCTACGGCTACTCCCTGTGGGAGTTCCAGGTGTACGGCGGCGGATCCACGCAGCCCGAGCCCGGCGGCGCCGTCCGCGTGAGCGGCACGCAGGGCAACTGGCAGCTGACGGTGGGCGGGCAGCCGTACACCGTCAAGGGCGTCACCTGGGGCCCCTCGATGGCCGACGCCCCCCGCTACATGCCGGACGTGAAGTCCATGGGCGTCAACACCGTCCGCACCTGGGGAACCGACGCCGGTACCAAGCCGCTGCTCGACGCGGCGGCCGCCCACGGCGTCAAGGTGATCAACGGCTTCTGGCTCCAGCCGGGCGGCGGCCCGGGCTCCGGCGGCTGCGTCAACTACGTGACGGACAGCGCGTACAAGAGCACCATGCTCACCGAGTTCGCGAAGTGGGTCGACACCTACAAGTCCCACCCCGCCACCCTCATGTGGAACGTCGGCAACGAGTCCGTCCTCGGTCTGCAGAACTGCTACAGCGGCACCGAGCTCGAGGCCCAGCGCAACGCGTACACGACCTTCGTCAACGACATCGCCAAGAGGATCCACTCCATCGACCCCGACCACCCCGTGACCTCCACGGACGCGTGGACCGGCGCCTGGCCCTACTACAAGCGCAACGCGCCCGACCTGGACCTCTACTCGATGAACGCCTACGGCGACATCTGCGGAGTCCGCGAGGACTGGGTGGAGGGCGGCTACACCAAGCCGTACATCATCACCGAGACCGGGCCGGCCGGCGAGTGGGAGACCCCCAAGGACGCCAACGGCGTCCCCGACGAACCCACCGACGTCCAGAAGGCCGACGGGTACACCAAGGCCTGGAACTGCGTCACCGGCCACCAGGGCGTCGCCCTCGGCGCGACCGTCTTCCACTACGGTACCGAGCACGACTTCGGCGGCGTCTGGTTCAACCTCCTCCCCGACGGCCTCAAGCGCCTCTCGTACTACGCCCTCAAGAAGGCGTACACCGGCTCCGTCGCGGGCGACAACACCCCGCCGGTCATCAGCAACATGACGGTCACGCCCGCCGGATCGGCGCCCGCCGGCGGCGAGTTCACGGTCCGCGCCGACGTCCGCGACCCCGACGGCGACCCCGTCACCACCAAGATCTACCTGAGCGGCAACTACGCCAACGGCGACAAGCGCCTGATCGACGCCCAGTACCGCTCGCTCGGCAACGGCGCCTTCGCCGTCACCGCGCCCGAGAAGCTCGGCGTGTGGAAGGTGTACGTCCAGGCCGAGGACGGCCGCGGCAACGCCGGCATCGAGACCAGGTCCGTCAAGGTCGTCGCCCCGCCGGTGGCCGGCACCAACATCGCCCTGAACCGGCCCACCACCGCCTCCTCCGCGCAGGCCTCCTACGGCGACTGCCCCTGCCCGGCGACCAACGCGACCGACGGCAACGCCACCACGCGCTGGGCCAGCGACTGGAGCGACCCGCAGTGGATCCGGGTCGACCTCGGCTCGGTCCGCTCCTTCAACCGGCTCCAGCTGGTCTGGGACCCCGCCTTCGCCCGCGCCTACGAGGTCCAGGTCTCCGACGACGGCAACACCTGGCGGACCATCCACGCCACGACCACCGGCAACGGCGACATCGACACCGTCGAGACCGGTGCCACCGCACGGTACGTCCGGCTCCAGCTCACCGCACGCGGCACCGGCTGGGGCTACTCGCTCCACGAGTTCGGCATCTACAGCTGACCCCCTGAGGAGAACGAGGAGATCACGATGAGAATCCGCGGCCGGACCCTGTCCGCCCTCCTGCTCAGCGCAGCCCTGGGCGTCTCCGCCCTGACGGTGAACACGTACACCGCCGCCACCGCCCACGGGGAGACCGGTGCCCCGGCCGCAAGCGCCCACGGGGCGCACGCGGCCGGCGCCGCGGGCCACGTCATGGCGGCCTCCGCGCTCCCCTCGGGGGACGACGCCGACGGCGACGGCTACATCCCGGCCGTACCCCAGGTCACCGGGGTGACGCCGTCCACGGCCACCCCTCCCCCGGCCTACCACCACGAGTTCCAGGCCGGCTGCTCCGTCACCCACACCGCGCCGGACGACCCGATCGTCTACCCGGGCCAGTTCGGCAAGTCCCACGACCACACGTTCATGGGCAACACCTCCACGAACGCCGCCAGCACCACCGGCTCGCTCTACGGGGGCAGCACCACCTGCAAGGCGCCCGCGGACGCCTCCGCGTACTGGATGCCCTCGCTGTTCAAGGGCGACCAGAAGATCCTGCCCGTCGGCCCGCAGGTCATCTACTACAAGGCGGGCGTCACCGACTACCGGAGCGTGCGGCCCTTCCCCAAGGGTCTGCGGTTCGTCGTCGGCAACCCGATGCAGACCGCCGAGGAGTTCCGCGCCCACAAGGGGTTCGTCGAGGGCTGGGAATGCGGTGACAGCTTCTTCAACACCGACATCCCTGCGAACTGTCCGAGCCGGCCCGACGTCCAGCTCAACCTGCGCATGCAGGCCCCCAGCTGCTGGAACGGCCTGTACCTCGACACGCCCGACCACAAGAGCCACATGGCGTACCCGGTGGTCAAGCCCGGCACCAACGACAACATGTGCCCCGCCTCCCACCCGGTCGCCCTGCCGATGATCGAGTTCAAGATGGCGTGGCCGGTCAACGGCGACATGAGTCAGGTACGCCTGGCCAGTGGCCGCGGCTACTCCTTCCACTACGACTTCTTCAACGCGTGGGAGGAGCGCACCCTCAAGGCCCTCGTCGACCACTGCATCGTCGGCGGCCTGCAGTGCGACACACGGGGCTTCGACCTGTACCGCCCGGAGCGCGGTGTCGTGCTCGACGAGAACCACCGTCTGCCCTGATCCGTCGCACGTTCACGGCCCGGACGCCCGCGAGGGCGCCCGGGCCGCTTTCCCGTCCGCCCCCGGCACCAGGAGGATCCCGTGACCGCCCCCGCCCCGTCCGCCACCGCCCACCACGACGCGCTCATCGACCTCCTCCCCCCGCACTTCCGCTTCGGCGCCGCCACCTCCGCCTTCCAGATCGAGGGGGCCACCGCCGAGGACGGCCGCACGCCGTCCATCTGGGACACGTTCTGCCGCGTCCCCGGCGCCGTCGACAACGGCGACACCGGGGACGTCGCCTGCGACCACTACCACCGCATGCCCGAGGACGTGGCCCTGCTCGCCGCCCTCGGCCTGGACACGTACCGCTTCTCCGTCTCCTGGTCCCGCGTCCAGCCGCGCGGCCGCGGCCCGGCCAACCCGGCGGGGATCGGCTTCTACGACCGCCTCGTCGACGAGCTCCTCGCGCACGGCGTCACCCCCTGGCTCACCCTGTACCACTGGGACCTGCCCCAGGAGCTCCAGGACGCCGGCGGCTGGCCCGCCCGCGACACCGCCCTCCGCTTCGCCGACTACGCGGACCTCGTCCACGAGCGCCTCGGTGACCGCGTCACCCACTGGACGACCCTCAACGAACCGTTCTGCTCGGCCGTACTCGGCCATGTCGAAGGCGTCCACGCGCCCGGCGGCCGCTCCTTCGCCGACGGGGTGCGCGCCGTGCACCATCTGCACCTCGCCCACGGACTCGCGGTCCAGCGCCTGCGCTCCGCCGCACGCCGGCCCCTCGACCTGGCCGTCACCCACCTCCTCGGTACCAGCCGGCCCGCCACCGACTCGGCGGTCGACCGCGAGGCCGCGCGCCGGGCCGACGCCCTCGGGTTCCGCTTCTACCTCGACCCGGTCCTGCGCGGCCGGTACCCGCAGGACCTCATCGACGACCTGGCCGCCCGCTCCGTCGAGATCCCCGTCAGGGACGGCGACCTGGAGATCATCTCCAGCCCCGTCGACACCCTGGGCGTCAACTACTACCGCTCGATGCGCACGTCGGGGGTCGACGAGAACGGCGCCGCCACCGACGCGCGCGGCATCCCCGTCACCCGGAACCTGCCGCACGGCGGTCTGCCGGTCACCGGCCTCGGCTGGGAGGTGATGCCGCACGACCTCACCGACCTGCTGCTGCGGATCTCGCGCGACTACCCCGGTACGCCGATGGTGGTCACCGAGAACGGCGCCGCGTACGAGGACGTTCCCGACTCGCACGGCTTCGTCGAGGACACCGACCGCACCGCCTACCTGGCGTCCCACCTCGCCGCCGTGGCCGAGGCCCGCACCCGCGGCGCCGACGTCCGCGGCTACTTCGCCTGGTCGCTCCTGGACAACTTCGAGTGGGCGTACGGCTACGACAAGCGCTTCGGACTCGTCCGCGTCGACTACGCCACCCAGACCCGTACGCCCAAACGCAGCGCCCTGTGGCTGCGCGACACGGCCCACCGGGTCCGCGGGGGCACACGCGGGTGACGTTCCCGGGGTGACTCGGGGAGGCCGGGCGTCATGCCTCCTGGTCCCGGGTCTGCTCCTCGCGGCCGAGGCCCGGGCGCTGCCGCTTGGCCCGGTGGCCGCCGGCGCCCTCCCGGTCGGTGTCACCGGCGCGGCGCGTCACGGCCGCCTCGGCCGCCTCGCGTGCCTCCCCGTCGCCGCTCTCGCCCTCGGCACCCCCCGGAGTGGTGGGGGCGGCGCGGCGGCGCCGCCGCTCGTCCTCGTTCGCTCGTTCCTTCATGGGGTCCTCCTTCGAAGATCCTCATCGATCCGGCCTCGGGGCGTCCTCATCGGCCCGGCCGCTCGTCCGGCGCGGTCCAGGAGTCCCGCCTCGCCTCGGCCGCCGGCGGCTGGGCTACGGGGGCTGACGCCCTTCGGCGGGCCGCGCGCCGGGAGCCCCACCAGAAGGCGGCGACCAGCAGGACGGCGACCAGCACCCCGACCAGCATCAGCAGCAGGGCGGGTGAGCCGGAGGCGGCCAGTTCGGAGGCCGCGACAGTCGAGAGAATCATGGGGACCCTTCCTGTCGGGAACGGATCGAACCGTCTGAGTTCGGCGGCTACCCCCCGAGATCGGAATCAATCACACGGTCCCCCGGGACCACCGAGGCGCGGCCACGCTCCGTCCGGCTTCCTCGGCCCGACCGCTGGGGTGCCGCTCCGCCCCGCAGTCAAGGTGCGGAAAGCGGAACTCCGTACGCCGGTGTGCGGTGGTGCCGGGGCGCAGCACCGCGCTGGGGTACTCGGGCCGGTTGGGGGCGTCGGGGTAGTGCTGCGTCTCGAGGCAGACCGCGGCATGGCGCTCGTGGGCGCGCCCCGTCCCGTCGGTGAGGGATCCGTCCAGATGGTTGGCGGTGTAGACCTGTATGCCCGGTGCCGTCGTCCACACCTCCATGACGCGGTTCCCGGCGGGAGCCGTCAGCCGGGCGGCGTACCGCAGCGGGCCCGGCTCCCGTCCCGAGAGCGCCCAGCAGTGGTCGTACCCGCCGGCTCCGCGGATCTGTTCGTCGGCCGATCCGACGCAGTCTCCGAGGAGCCGGGGGGACCTCAGGTCGAAGGGCGTGCCCGTCACGTCCTGGAGGGGGCCGAGCGGGATGCCGTCGTCGTCGACCGGCAGATAGGCCGCGGAGGCGACCTGGAGGGTGTGGCCGAGGACGTCCCCGGCGCCCGCCAGGTTGAAGTAGGCGTGGTTGGTGAGGCTCACCACGGTCGGGCGGTCGGTGGTGGCCGCGCAGTCGACGGACAGCGTGCCCGCGGGGTCGAGGGAGTACGTGACGGTGACGTCGAGAGCGCCGGGGAACCCCATGTCGCCGTCGGGACTGTGCAGCGACAGCCGGAGCGCGGCCGTGTCGCCGTCCGTCAGGGGGCGGGCGTCCCACACCCGGGTGTCGAACCCTTCGGGACCGCCGTGCAGGGCGTGACCACGGTCGTTGAGGGGGATGCGGTGGGTGGTTCCGTCGAGGGTGAAGCGGCCGTGGGCGATGCGGTTGGCGTAGCGGCCGATCAGCGCACCGAGGTACGGGCTCTTCTCGGCGTACTGGTCCACCGAGGTCAGCGAGAGGACCACATCGGCCGTACCGCCTTCGGTGCCGGGCACGCCGAGGGAGTGCAGGACGCCCCCGTACGTGAGGATCTCGGCGTACACGCCGGAGGTGGATTCCAGCCGCCAGAGGCCGACCTCCTCCCCGCTCGGGGAGGTGCCGAACGGCCGGTGGCGGACGGTGGGTCGGAGCATGGGCGTGTCCTCAGGGCGAGCGGATGGTCGGACGGTCAGGCGGCTGGTTCGGACGGGCTGTCGTCACCGGGCCGCGGGCCGGGGGTGGAATCGGGGCCGGGACCGGGGTCGGGGTCGGAGCGGAGATCGGGGCCGGGAGCGGAGTCCGTACGGCCGCCGCCGGTGGACTCCCGGACGACGAGCTCGTACCCGGGGCTGATCCTGCGCGGCTCGGAGTCCGACCGGCCGCTGAGCCGCTCCACGAGGCGGTCCACGGCGAGGCGGGCGATGGCGTGCTTGTCGGGGGCCACGGTCGTGAGGCTGATCGCGCCGAAGCGGCTCTCCTCGATGTCGTCGAAGCCGACGACGGCGATGTCGTCGGGGACACGGAGGCCACGTTCGGTGAGGGTCCGCATGGCGCCGAGGGCGATGAGGTCGTTGTACGCGAAGACCGCGTCGGGCCGTTCCCCTCTGTCCAGGAGCGCCGACATGGCCGCCGCGCCGTCGGAGCGGCCGTACCCGTCCGTGGCGACGACCAGCGTCTCGTCCGGCTCCAGGCCCGAGGCGACGAGCTCCTCCCGCCAGCCGCGCAGCCGCAGGTGCGCGGGCTGCCGCTCGCGGTCGGTGCGGGAGCCGAGGAACGCGACGCGGCGGCGGCCCAGGCCCACGAGGTGGCGGACCGCCTCGCGTGCCGCCGCCACGTTGTCGATGGCGATCTGGTCGTACGGCGCCTCGTAC
This sequence comes from Streptomyces sp. NPDC056480, assembly GCF_042795405.1. NCBI lineage: Bacteria > Bacillati > Actinomycetota > Actinomycetes > Kitasatosporales > Streptomycetaceae > Streptomyces > Streptomyces sp. NPDC056480. Next base: position 12,100 of record NZ_JBHTSA010000089.1, read on the forward strand.
TCGCGCTCGCCCAGCAGTACCAGGGGCGAGGTCTCCTGCCGGGCGACCAGATCGGCCGTCTCCAGATGGATGGGACTCAGGATCAGCCCGTCGATGACATGGGAGCGGAACTCCTGGCAGACCAGCAGTTCCCGCTCGCGCAGGCCGGCGGTGTGGTCGACGAGGACGGTGTAGTCGTGCTGGGCCGCGGCGTCGATGATGGCGCCCGCCAGCTCCGCGAAGTACGGGTTGCCGAGCTCGGGCACGGCGAAGGCGATGATGCCGGTACGCCCCTTGCGCAGATGCCGGGCGGTGAGGTTCGGCCGGTACCCGAGCTCGTCGATGGCCTGTTGCACCTTGGCGCGCATCTGGGGCGTGACGTGGGGGTAGTTGTTCACGACGTTGGACACGGTCTTGATCGACACGCCTGCCCGCTGCGCGACGTCCTTGAGGCTGACGCCCACGGCACTCCTCTGATTCGGCTCTGGGTCGGTACTGGATCGGCTCCGGCACGGCTCGGGGACGGCTCTGGTTCGAGCATGATCCGTCCCCCGTCAGACGGTACTTCTGCTCCGCGACAGGTAGCGCTGCGCGACCACCACGAGGATGAGGAACCCACCGCTCACCACCGACTGGTACGAGGAGTTGAGCGTGCCGATCTGGTTGATGAGGTTCTGGATGACGGCGAGCAGCAGCACTCCCCAGAGGGTGCCGCTCACCGAACCGGCGCCGCCGACCAGCAGGGTTCCGCCGATGACGACGGCGGCGATCGCGTCGAGCTCCATGCCGGCGCCGATGATCGTGACACCGGAGGAGAGCCGGGCCGCGTTGACGGCCCCCGCGAGACCCGCGAGGAGTCCGCTCAGCAGGTACACCGTCACCTTCGCGCGGGCCACGGGCAGGCCCATCAGGGTGGCCGCGTCGCTGCTGCCGCCGACGGCGAACAGCGTCTGGCCGAACGACGTGCGCTGGAGGACCAGTCCGCCGGCGGCGAAGAGGGCGAGCGCGAGGAGGATCGGGTAGCCGAAGCCTCCGATGCTGCCCTGGCCGAGCTCCGCGAACGCCGAGCCCTTGGGCACCAGGTACGTGGTGGCGCCCTCGTCGGTGAGGGCGAGCAGCAGCCCGCGCGCTCCGAGGAGGGAGGCGAGCGTGACGATGAAGGGTGCCATGCCGGCCCGGGCGATCAGCAGGCCGTTGACCAGGCCGATCGCCCCGCAGACCACGAGCGGTACGAGGAGGGCGGGCAGGATGCCCCACTGTGAGGCCCATGCGGCGAGCACTCCGCCCAGCGCGAAGACCGAGCCGACGGACAGGTCGATGCCGCCGGTGATGATCACCAGGGTCATGCCGAGGGCGACGACGGCCAGGAACGAGGCCTGCACCGTCACCCCCCGCGCGTTGTCGAGCGTGGCGAAGGTGGGGTAGACGAAGGAGGCGATCACGACGACCAGGAGCAGGACGGCGAGGACGCCCTGGCGCTGGACGAGCGCGGCGAGCCGTTCCCGGCCGGAGACGTCGGCCCGCCCGCGGTCGGCGGCGGTGCCGTTCCCGGTGGGTGCGGAGGGCGTGGTGCCCGTACCGGGTGCGGCGAGCGAGGAGGTGGAGTTCATCGGGATCGGCGCTCCCGTGCGACGTAGACGGCGGCGATGATGATGGCGGCCTGGGCCATCTGGGCGGTGGAGTCGGGCAGGTCGTGCTTGACGAGCGTGGCGCGCAGCAACTGCATCAGGAGCGCGCCCGCGACGGTGCCGAGCACCCGGATGGATCCGCCGCTGAGCGGGGTTCCGCCGACGACCACCGCGGTGATCGCGGACAGTTCCATGAGCGTGCCGAGGGAGGACGGGTCGCTGGCGGTGAGCCGGGCGGTGGCCAGGATGCCGGCGAGGGCGGCGAGCACCCCGCACAGGACGTACACCCCGGTCAGCACCCGCTTGACGGGCAGTCCGGAGAGGGCTGCGGCGGACCGGTTGCCGCCGATCGCGACGACCTGGCGTCCGAAGGTGGTCCGGTGCACGAGGAAGGCCACCGCGAGCGCGAGGACGGCCGCGATCAGGACCACCAGCGGGATGCCGAGGAGGCTGCCGGTGCCCAGGGACAGCAGGTCGGGGTTGACGATCTGCTTGAGCTGGCCGTCCGCCATCACGAGCGCGATGCCGCGTCCGCCGACGAACAGGGCCAGGGTGGCGACGATGGGCTGCAGTCCGACGACGGACACGAGGGCGCCGTTCACCGCTCCGACGACGGCGCCGGCGAGCAGCGCGATCAGCAGGGCGGGCACGAGGCCGTAGCCCAGGTACAGCGGCAGGAGTGCCGCTGCCAGCGCCATGGCCGACCCCACGGAGAGGTCGACTCCTTCGGTCCCGATCACCAGGGCCATGCCGAGGGCCACGATGACGATCGGGGCGACCTGGATCAGCTGGGTACGGAGGTTGTCGACGGTGAGGAAGTGCTCGGTGAAGAGGGCGTTGAACAGCAGGAGCGCGGCCACCGCCGCGTACACGCCGTACTCCTGGAACCAGGCCGGGGCGCTGCGCCGTACGGAGCCGCCGACCGGCGGCGCCGCGGTCACCTGGGTGGTCATCGGGGGTCCTCCTCGGCGTCCTCGGCCCCGCGTGCGGGCGCGGACGCGGCTTCTGTCTCGGTTCTCTTCTCGGTCTGCTTCTCGGTCTGCTTCTCGGTCTGCTTCTCGGTCGCCGTCGCGGGAGAGTGGTCCGCGAGTACGGCGAGCAGTTCGCTCTCCGACACCTGGTCCCCGGTCAGCTCGCCGGCCGTCGCGCCGTTCCTCAGGACGACGATCCGGTCGGAGCCCTCGACGAGCTCCTCGATGTCGGACGAGATCAGGAGGACGGCGAGGCCCTCCTGGGCGAGCTCGTCGATGAGGGCCTGGACCTCGGCCTTGGCGCCGACGTCGATGCCACGGGTGGGTTCGTCGAGCAGCAGTACCTTGGGTTCGAGGCACAGCCACCGGGCCAGGAGCACCTTCTGCTGGTTCCCGCCGGACAGTTCGCCGACCTTCTGCTCGGGGCTCGACGCCTTGATGCGCAGCCGCTTCACGAAGATGTCGACGACTCGGTCCTGCTGAGCGCGGGAGACGATGCCCGCGCGGGAGAGCCGGGGCAGCGCCGCGAGCACGATGTTCTCGCGCACCGAGAGGCCGGGCACGATGCCCTCGGCCTTGCGGTCCTCCGGCAGCAGGCTGATCCCGGCGCGGATGGCGCTCGCCGAGGACATCCGGTCGAGCGGCGCACCGTCGACGGTGATCCGCCCCGTGTCCAGCGGCAGGGCTCCGGCGAGCGCCTTCGCGGTCTCGCTGCGGCCGGAGCCGAGCAGGCCTCCGAGGCCCAGGACCTCCCCCGGGTGGAGTTCCAGCGAGATGTCGTCCAGCTGGTGCGTCCTGACCATTCCGGTCGCCGTGAGGACGGGCTTGCGCGCGATGTCGTGTCCCTCGCCCGCGAAGCTCGTGGTGCCGTGCCGACGGACCTCGGACAGCTCCCGGCCCAGCATCATGGAGACCAGCTGCATCCGGTCGAGGGCGGCCAGGTCGCCGGTGTGGATGTGCCGTCCGTCGCGGAGCACCGTGACCCGGTCGCAGATCCGGTAGAGCTCGTCCATGCGGTGGCTCACGTAGACGACGGCGATGTTCCGGCGGCGCAGATCGCCGATGACCCGGAACAGCGTCTCGACCTCGCGCGGCTCCAGGGAGGAGGTGGGCTCGTCCATGACGACGACATGGGCCTGGACGGACACCGCGCGGGCGAGAGCCACCATCTGCTGCGCGCCGATGCCCAGGGTGTGCAGCGGACGACGGGGGTCGACGCGGACGCCGAAGCCGTCGAGGAGGGCCGCCGCCTCGGCGTGCATCCGCGGGAACTCGATCAGCCGGAGACGGGTCCGGGGCTCGCGGCCGAGGAAGATGTTGCGCGCCACGCTCATCAGCGGAACCAGGTTCACCTCCTGGTAGATCGTGGAGATGCCGGCCTGCTGCGCCTCGAACGGGCGCGAGAAGTGGACGGGGCGGTCCGAGAGCAGCAACTCACCGCTGTCCGGCCGGTGCACGCCCGTGAGCACCTTGATCAGGGTGGACTTGCCCGCGCCGTTCTCGCCGACGAGCGCATGGGTCTCGCCGGCTCGGAGCGTGAACGACACGTCGTCGAGGGCCACGACGCCGGGGAATCGCTTCCCGACGCCGCGCGCCTCCAGCACCGTCGGTGCGACGGACGGCTCGGTGCCGTTCGTCGCGGACGGGGCCGCTTCGGGGGGTGCCATGAGCGTGGCCTTCCGGAGATGGTTCGTGTGGGTGCGTGGTGGGTGGGGCTCAGGTGGGAGGGGCCGGTCACCACGGGCGGGGAGGTCCCGTGGTGACCCGGCGACCGGAGGCGGCGGAGCCGCGGCGTCAGTACGCTCCGCCGAGCGACGCCTTGGCGTTGGAGGCGTCGTAGGCGCGGTCCGCGATGATGACGTCCTCGGGGATGCCCTCGCCCGCGTAGAACTTCTGTGCCGTGGCGAACGCGAGGGGTCCGAAGCGCGGGTTGGACTCGATGACGGCGTTGAGTTCGCCGTTGGCGAGGGCCTGGACGGCGTTGCGCGTGCCGTCGATGGAGACGACCTTGACGTCCTTGCCGGGGGCCTTGCCCGCGGCCTTGAGCGCGGTCACGGCGCCGAGGGCCATCTCGTCGTTCTCCGCGTAGACCGCCGTGATGTCGGGCTTCGACTGGATGAGCTGCTCCATGACCTGCTGGCCCTTGTCGCGGGCGAACTCGCCGGTCTGCTGGGCGACGATCTCGATGCCCGGCGCCTGGGCCTCGACCTGGTCGACGAAGCCCTTGGTGCGGTCGGTCGTCACGCTGTTCCCGGAGGAGCCGAGGAGGATGGCGACCTTCCCCTTGCCGCCCGTCGCCTTGATCATCGCGTCGGCGGCGCGCTTGCCCTGCTCGACGAAGTCCGAGCCGAGGAAGGCCAGGTAGTCCTTGCAGGCCGTCGCGTTGACCTTGCGGTCGATCGTGAGAACCGGCACCTTCTTCGCGGCCGCGGCCTGGAGGGCCGGCTCCAGGCCGTCGGAGTTGAGCGGGGCGACGATCAGGAACTGCGCGCCCTGGGCCAGCATGTCCTGGATGTCGCTGATCTGCTTGGAGAGCTGTGACTGCGCGTTCGTGGTGAGCAGCTTCTTCACACCGATCTTGGCGGCCTCGTCCTTGATGGACTGCGTCTCGGCGATGCGGAACGGGTTGGCCTCCTTCTCCGACTGGGAGAAGCCGACGACCGCGTTCTTGAGGTCCAGCTTCGGAGCGCCGTACGTGGTCAGGGAGCAGCCGGAGCCGGTGGCCGCCGACGCCGTGGGGGTCTGGACGACCTGTGCGCCCTGGCTGCTGTCGCCGCCGGCCTGGTCGGAGGTCTCGGACTTGGCGCAGCCGCTCAGTGTCAGCGTGGCGGTGGCGACCACGAGGCAGGCGACGGAGAGCGCGCGGGTTCTCTTCGGAAGGGTCATGTCAAGACACTCCTTGGCGGGGGACAGCACCGCCGAGTGGCGTGCGGTCGCGCGGGGGATGGGAAACGTTGTCGGCGCGTCAGGAAGGTCGTGCCCACCTGGCCGATACGAGCCTGAACTGCGGAGACGCGCCCTCGACGCCCTTCGGGTGGCTGGGCGGCGTCGGCGGCTTTACAACGTTATAACTGCGCCGCGGAGCGCACGGCAAGAGTTCGGCACGACGTTTCCTGAATGCGCTCTCAAGCGGCAACCCCGCTGCGCCGCACGACGTGTGAGGCATGGTCAGCAGAAGGGTGCGAGGGGTCTGGACAGGCGCCTGGCGACGTGCTGTCATTCCGCTGCACGCCGATTTCCAACGTTGGAATGACGGCCGGCCGGAACCGTCGGCCATCCGTGCCCGCACCGTGTCGGGCTCGGCCACCGTCTGCCCGACGCCGCCCGAGCGGCCGTGGGGGGGGCGGACCACCCCCCGACGGCCCGGGCGCGCCCGCCGCCCCACACCCCCAACGCCACCCCGCCCCCCGAGGGGTTAGAACCCGGCGGGCC
>NZ_JBHTSA010000089.1:18119-34169 GCF_042795405.1 Streptomyces sp. NPDC056480
GCGGCCGGCCCCCGGGGCCGCTCGGGGGCGGGGGCCGCCCCCGCCCGGGCGGGGGGGGGGGGGGGGGGGGGGGGGGGGCCGGCGGGGGGGGGGGGGGGGGGGCCCCCCCCCCCCCACGACTCCCGTACGGCCTCCGCGCGACCTGTGCGGTACGACCCGTGCGGACCGTACGACCCGTGCGACCCGTGCGGACCCGTACCACCGCCGTACGTCGACCGTGCGGACGCACACCGGGCGCCGGGACGTCACCGCACCGCCTCGTCACCTCGTCACCTCGTCACCACGTCTCCCCGCCCACCCCGCGACCCCGCACGGCGGTTCGGCCGTCACGCCCTCCCCCCGGTCCGGCTCCGACTCCCCTCTGCCCCGAGGAAAGATTCGATGACACGACGACACACCCGCCCCCGCACCAGAATGTGGGCCCTCCTCACAGCGGCGGCCCTGGTGCTGCCCGCGAGCACCCTGCTCCCCACCGCCTCGGCCGCGGAACAGCCCCGCGGCGCGAGCGCCGCTCCCGCCGAGAACGCGCACGCCGAGAAGCCCGCCATCGAGGTGCACGGCCTGAAGGGCCAGTACTTCAGCATGTCCGCCCCGGGCGCGCGGGACTTCGCCACGCTCGGCGGCACGTCCCTCGATCCGCAGGTCGACTTCTCCGGCCTCACGGGCACCTTCCAGAACCTCACCGGCCGGACCGAGCACACCACGGCCCGCTGGACGGGCCGGATCGAGGCGCCGGCCACCGGCGACTACACGTTCTACGGCATCGGCGACAACGGCTTCCGCCTCTTCATCGACGGGAAGCCGGTCATCGACCACTGGATCCCCGACTGGGACAAGGAGCAGACCAGCGCCTCGATCCGGCTCACCGCCGGCGAGAAGCACGACTTCCGCCTGGAGATGTTCCAGGACGTCGGCGGCGCCAACATGTTCCTGCGCTGGTCGACTCCGACGATGGCCAAGCAGCTCGTACCGGAGTCGGCGTTCACCCCGCCCGCCGACTTCGAGGTCTATCCGGTCGAGCTGACCGTGGACGAGAGCGGCCGCCGGCTGCGTGCGCGGTTCGACGGCCGGGTCTCCGACCTCGCCGCGGTGAAGGACCACCTCACGGTCGAGGCCGACACCACGCCCATGCCGATCCGCTCGGTCACGGTGGCTCCGGACGACCGCGACTCCGTCCTCGTCACCCTCTCCGAGCCGATCCAGAAGAACCAGCGGGTCAGGGTCGACTACGACGGGAAGGGCGGCCTGAAGAACGGCGGGGAGACGGTTCCGCAGATCCTCCGCTCCGCGAAGAACAGCTCCACGCACCGGCTCACCACCGAGTGGGGCGACCGCCTGGACGAGAAGAACCCGCTGCCCGAGTACCCGCGCCCGCAACAGGTGCGCGGCAAGTGGAAGAACCTCAACGGTCCCTGGCAGTTCGCCGGCGCCGACGCCGGCGAGCAGCCGGCCTTCGGCAAGGACCTCGACGAGAAGATCATCGTGCCGTTCCCGGTCGAGTCGCAGCTCTCGGGCGTCGAACGGCACGAGGACCACATGTTCTACCGCCGGCTCGTGAACGTGCCGAAGGACTGGAAGGTCGGCACCGGCGGCGAGGACAACCGTCTGAAGCTCAACTTCGGCGCCGTCGACTACCAGGCCCGGGTCTGGGTCAACGGCAAGCAGGTCGCCGAGCACACCGGCGGCTACAACGCCTTCAGCGCCGACGTCACCGACGCTCTGAAGGGCACCGGACCGCAGGAGGTCGTCGTCGCGGTCACCGACACCGGCGGCCGGAACCAGCCCACCGGCAAGCAGTCCACCAACCCGGGCGGCATCTTCTACACCCAGTCGTCGGGGATCTGGCAGACCGTCTGGATGGAACCGGTCGCCCCCGTGTCCATCGACGACGTCGTCACCACCCCCGACATCGACACCGGCAGCCTCGCCGTGACCGTCGCGTCCGACGACGCCGCGTCCGGAGCACGCGTCGAAGCCGTCGCCCGGGACGCCCGCGGCAAGGTCGTCGGCCGGGTCGGCGGACCGGCCAACACGCCGCTTCGCCTGCCCGTCGCGAACCAGCGGCTCTGGAGCCCGGACGACCCGTACCTCTACGACCTCGACGTCAAGCTGATCCAGGGACGGTCGACCGACACCGTCCAGAGCTACTTCGGCATGCGGAAGATCGCGATCGAGAAGGTCGGCGGCTTCCGGAAGCTGGTGCTCAACGGCAAGCCCGTCTACTCACTCGCCACCCTCGACCAGGGATTCTGGCCCGACGGCCTCTACACCCAGCCCAGCGACAAGGCCCTCGCCTTCGACCTCGAAGCGCACAAGCAGCTCGGCTTCAACGCCGTGCGCAAGCACATCAAGGTGGAATCGCCGCGCTGGTTCTACCACGCGGACCGGCTCGGCCTGCTGGTCTGGCAGGACTTCGTCTCGGGCGACCTCACCGACGAGACGGGCCACCAGGCCTTCGTCGACCAGGGCCGCGAGATGATGCGCCAGCACCACAACTCCCCCTCCGTCATCGGCTGGATCGTCTTCAACGAGGGCTGGGGCGAGTGGAACCGCGAGGAGACCGGACGCATCGCCGAGTCCGTCAAGGCCGCTGACCCCTCCCGTGTCGTCAACGCCCACAGTGGCGTCAACTGCTGCAATTCCAAGGGGGATTCGGGCAAGGGCGACATCATCGACCACCACGACTACAACAACACCGACCCCGCCTTCCCCGACGCCGAGCGGGCTGCCATGGACGGCGAGCACGGCGGCTTCACCCTCCGCGCCCCCGGCCACATGTGGCCCGGCGCGCCGACCGTGATCTACAGCGGCGTCGCCGACAAGGAGGCGCTGACCCGCAAGTACGTCGAGAACACGGAGAAGTACTACCTGGAGGCCGCCGGGGCCGAGCTCTCCGGCTCCATCTACACCCAGATCTCCGACCTCGAGAACGAGCTCAACGGCCTCTACACGTACGACCGCAGGGAGATCAAGGTCGACCCGGTGCGCGTCCGTGAGATCAACCGGAAGGTCATCGCGGCCGGCGCCGCCGCGGGCGAGCGCGACCAGCTCAAGGGCGGCGGGTCCTGGTCCCTCGACGAGGGCACCGGGACGACGGCACGGGACGCGGGCCCGAACGCCGAGGACCTGAAGCTCTCCGCGGGCACCACCTGGGCCCCCGGGGTGAGCGGCAGCGCCCTGAAGTTCGACGGACAGGGCCAGTACGCCGAGACCGAGGGCCCCGTGGTCGACACGACCGCCGGCTACTCGGTGTCGGCCTGGGCGACGCTCGACTCCCTGCCCGGCAACTACGCGACCGTGGTCAGCCAGGACGGCCGGCGGCAGGAGAACCCCTTCTACCTGCAGTACGGACAGGGCGCCTTCGCCTTCAGCACACCCGGCGGCAACCGCGCCCGCTACGTCACCACCCCGGACACGGGCCGCTGGTACCACCTCGTCGGTGTCCGTGACGCCGCGAAGAACGAGATCAGGCTGTACGTCGACGGTGCCCTCGTGGCGACGGCCACCGCCGGACCCGCGGACGTGAGCACCGGACCGCTGTCCGTGGGACGGGCCAAGTGGAGCGGCGGGAACGTCGACTTCTGGAAGGGCTCGGTCGACCAGGTCCGCGTCTTCGACAAGGCGCTCAGCACCGAGGAGGTGAGCGCCCTCCACGCGGAGCAGAAGCCGTAGCCCGCGGCGCGACCCCGTCCCGCGAACGGCTCCCCGCCCCGTACGCCGCCTCCACCGGCCGGCGTACGGGGCGGGGCCGCACGCTCCGCCCCGTGGTCGTCGATGAGCCGCTGCTCCCTGCCCCTGACGGCGAGGTAGCCCAGGTCCCGGTAGCGCTCCGCGTAGTTCACGGCGAGTCCGACGGCGAACTGGTCCAACTTCGCAGTCCCGAAGCCCCGTTCGTCCGGTTCGGCGCGCTCGTCCACGTGGTGTCTGCGGTCCCGGGTCTCCACCGCCTTCTCCAATCTTGGTGTAGGTCACGTACACGCGCCCCCGTCTCACCTCTTGCGTGTTCCGCCCCGGTCCGGGTCCAGGGATGGGGAACGGTGCGCGTGCCAGTCTCTGGTCCTGGGTTGGGCCAGGGCGGGGAACGCCGCTGCCTGGGTCGGCACGCCGTAGGGGTTGCCGAACCGTGCGATCGACCCCGCCCGTTGCATGTGCATGCGCACCGCCAGCGCCATCGCCAGGACCGCGACCGCCCGCGCGGCCGCGAGTGCCCCGGCGGCCGCGGCGGCAGGCGCGGCCGCGGGCGCCGCGGCCGAGCCGTCAGAACGCGAAGGCCGCCCCGCCGTTCAGGCTGACGCCCATGACGCAGGCGTTGCCGAACGTGTACTGCCACGAGGTGCGGGCCCCCTCCCACACGCCGTCCACGGTGACAGTGACGGGGTCGAAGTGCTGCGGGCACATCCGGTCCGGGGCCGGTAAGGCCAGCAGGCCCTCGAAGGCGCCGTCCTGGGAGCCGGCGCTGAGCTCGGCGCAGGCGGCCTCGGGGGCCGGGTGCGTTCCGTGGGCGGTCGGCGCGCAGCTGAGCGTGACCGCGCGCAGGACGGTGGCCGCACTCGCGTCGGCGCCCTTGCTGATGCTCAGTACGACGGCGGAGGGGGTGTACAGGCTTTCGGTCCGGGCTTCCGCGACAGCGGCGGTGCCGACGAGACAGAGGAGGGCGGACGCGGAGACCGCGGCGAAACGACGAAGCATGACAGGGACTCACTTTCAATTCGAAGGGTTGAGGCGTCATCTACCTTTCGAACACCGCCTCACTTGCGCTTCGGAGTCTGTCTGACACGCAGAGCGATCGCATCTTCGTGGTCGCTATCCGGACACGTGCACCCGCATTTCGATGATCGAATGAACGTTCAGCAGGTCAGACCGGGCCCCGGGCGACTCCACGACGGCCTCGCGCCCGCTCCGACCGACCCCCTGGCGGCCTCCGGCCTGCTCAAGGACGCGCCGGGTTTACCGACCGGTCGTTCAGTACGACCGATAAGCGACGCTCACCGGGCCCCGGCGCGCAACCCGCCCCCCTCGCATGGCCCCAAATGAGAGATATGCCGCATAAGGGTATGTTCTTGCAGCGAGGTCCCTGGACAGTCCCACAGGGGCCATCTCATCGGCACATCTGGGCGGAGGAAGTCCGTGGGAACGGTCACTGCACAAGACGGCACCAGCATCTTCTACAAGGACTGGGGGCCCCGCGACGCACAGCCGATCGTGTTCCATCACGGCTGGCCTCTGAGCGGCGACGACTGGGACAACCAGATGCTCTTCTTCCTGGAGCACGGCTACCGGGTCATCGCCCACGACAGGCGCGGGCACGGCCGCTCCGGCCAGAGCGCGACCGGCCACGAGATGGACACCTACGCGGCGGACGTGGCGACGGTGACCGACGCGCTGGACCTGCGCGACGCCGTCCACATCGGCCATTCGACCGGGGGTGGCGAAGTCGCCAGGTACGTCGCCCGCGCCAAGCAGGGACGGGTGGCGAAGGCCGTCCTCGTCGGGGCGGTCCCACCCATCATGGTCAAGTCCGACTCCAACCCGGGCGGCTTGCCGATCGAGGTCTTCGACGGCTTCCGTGCCTCGCTCGTCGCCAACCGCGCCCAGTTCTACATCGACGTTCCCGCGGGACCGTTCTACGGCTTCAACCGCCCCGGCGCCGAGGTGTCCCAGGGCGTGATCGACAACTGGTGGCGACAGGGCATGACCGGCGCGGCCAACGCCCACTACCACTGCATCAAGGCGTTCTCCGAAACGGACTTCACCGAGGACCTGAAGCAGATCACCGTGCCTGTTCTGGTCGCCCACGGCACCGACGACCAGATCGTCCCCTACGACGACTCGGCGCCCCTGTCGGCGAAGCTGCTGCGCAACGGCAGGCTGAAGAGCTACGAGGGTCTCCCCCACGGGATGCTGACCACGCATCCCGACACCGTGAACCCCGACCTCCTCGCGTTCGTCAAGGAGTGAGGGAGCGGGACCGCCAGGGGTGGGCGACACTCTCCGGGGTCGGCTGAAGGTCGAGACCAAAGTCTTACTCGTCCGGCCGACCCGGAGACTCTCGGCCGATGTCCGGCCCGGTACCGGCCTGTGAAGCTGGCCGGGACAGCCACCGGGTCGGCCCCTCGTGAGGGGACGGAGACCGAGAGAGTGAGAGCGGCGATGGTCAAGCAGGAACCCACGGTCACCGTGCGGCTGCCCGAGGCGTGGCTGTGGGTCGTCATCCTGATCGGGGCCGTGCTCGGAGCCGGTGCCGCGTTCGCCGTGGGCCCGGTCGCCGACTGGATGATCCGCGTCTTCGACGGCGCGCCGGGCCCGCTCAAGCTGGCGGCCGCACTGCCGCTCGTATGGGCCGTGCCGGCGCTGACGCTCGTCGGCGCGTCGGCCGGGGCGTGGGTGGCGGGCGTCTGGCGCGCGGAGAACCCCGTGGTCGAGGTGGGCGCCGACAGCGTCGTCGTCCACGCCGACGGCGGCGGTCACCACGTCGAACGGAGGCGGCTCGCCGAGGTGTTCACCGACGGTCACGACCTGGTGCTGCGTGGTGCCGACGGCGGGGAGCACGTCCGCACCCGGGTCGACAGCGGCCTCACGGATCGCCTGCGGTCCGCGTTCGAGCGACACGGCTACCCCTGGCGCGGCACCGTCGACCCCCACGAGTCCGCCTACACCGTCTGGGTCGACAACACGCCGGACCTCGACGAGCACGCCCACGCGCTGCTGCGGAAGCGCCGGCGGGCGCTCAGCGACGACCGGACCGGAGCTGCCGACGAGACCCGCGAGGAATTGCGGACCCGCGGGATCAGCGTGAGGGACCGCGGCAAGGCCCAGCAGTACCGCAAGGTGTGAACTCGGCGGCTCAGGGCTGAGATGCGGCGACCTTGATCCCGAACCCGATGAGGACGACACCGGTGACGCGGTCCAGGGCACGTCGCACCGGGGGCTTCTCGAAGAGGGACCGGGCCCTGGCCAGCACCATCACGTAGCCGCCGAGCCAGCCGAGCGTGAGGGCCGCGTGGATGAGCACCAGCAGGGCCATCCCGAGGCGCGGCGAGAGCCCGGACGGCGCGAGGGCGGGCAGCAGTCCCGTGTAGAAGACGGCGATCTTCGGGTTGAGGACGTTGCTGACCAGCCCGGTGCGCCACGGGTTGCCGGCCGGGGAGGGACCGTCGGCCGCCACCGCCACGGCGCGACCGCGCCGGCTCTGCCACAGGGCCTGGACTCCGAGGAAGCCCAGATAGGCCGCGCCGACGAGCTTGACGACCGTGTACGCCGTCGCGGACGCCGCCAGAACGGCGGCCAGGCCGACGACGGTGAGGGTGCCCCAGACGAGCAGCCCCGCCGTGATGCCGCCGACCGTGCGCAGCCCGTCCCGCCAGCCGGACGCGAGCGCACGCTTCGTCACCACCGCCATGTCCGGTCCGGGGACCAGGGTCAGAACGGCGAGCACACCCGTGGCCGCGAGGAGCTGAACGAACATGGGCTCAGTCTCGCATCCCACCCCGGCGAAGCCCGCCCGGGTGGCCGGGCCTCCGAACGGTGCGCTCCCACCGCCGGGGTGTCGCGGCGTCAGCTGCCCTCGGGCAGATACCAGCGGTGGGGCCGGATGAGCTGTCGCAGGCTCTCCGGTCCCCAGGATCCCGGGGCGTACGGCTCGACCGGCGGTGGGGACTGCAGCAGCGGAGCGGCCACCTCCCAGAGACGTTCGATGCCTGCGGCGTCGGTGAAGAGGGACTGGTCGCCGAGCATCGCGTCCAGGATGAGGCGCTCGTAGCCCTCCAGCGCGTGGTCCTGGGCGAAGGAACCGGCGTAGTCGAAGACCATCTCGGCTTGGGCCAGGCGCATGTCGGGGCCGGGCTGCTTGGCGAGGAAGCGTGCGGTGATGGTTCCGGGGTCGTCGAAGTCGATGACCAGTTCGTTGTGGCGGCCGTCGGCGGATTCCTGGGCGGCCAGCGGGAACATGCGCAGGGGCGGTTCGCGGAAGCCGAGTGTGATGACGTGGCGGCTCTCGGCGAGGGCTTTGCCGGAGCGGAGGTAGAAGGGGACGCCGGCCCAGCGCCAGTTGTCGATCTCCAGGCGCAGGGCCGCGAGGGTCTCGGTGTCGGAGGCCGGGTCGACTCCGGGCTCGTCGCGGTAGCCGTCGTACTGTCCGCGGACCACCCGGGCCGGGTCGAGGGGGCGGAGGCTCTGGAAGACCTTGTCCTTCTCCGCGCGCAGGGACTTCGCGTCCAGGGTGGCCGGCGGTTCCATGGCGACGAACCCGAGCAGTTGGAACAGGTGCGTGACGATCATGTCCCGGAAGGTTCCGGTGCCTTCGAAGAAGTGGGCGCGGCCCTGGATGTCGATGTGTTCGGGGACGTCGATCTGCACGTGGCTGATGTGGTCGCGGTTCCAGACCGGTTCGAGGAGTCCGTTGGCGAAGCGCAGCGCGAGGATGTTGTCGACGGACTCCTTGCCCAGGAAGTGATCGATGCGGAAGACGCGGGATTCGTCGAAGACGGTGTGGATGGCCTGGTTGAGGGCACGGGCGGAGGCGAGGTCCGTGCCGAAGGGCTTCTCCACGATCACGCGGGCGTCCTGGGCGAGCCCGCAGGCACCGAGCATCTGCACGACCGAGGCGCATGCCTGCGGGGGTACGGCGAGGTGGTGGAGGAGTCGGGGGCTGCCGCCGATCTCGCGTCGGGCGTCTCGTACGGCGGTGACGAGCGGGCCGGGATCCTCGGGGTCGGCGGCGCCGAAGGTCAGCCGACTCTCGAAGTCCCGCCACTCCCTGCCCTCGGGCTTGGTCCGGCCGAACTCGGCGACTGCCTCGTGCGCGTGCGCGCGGAACTCGTCGTCGCCGAGGGCGACCGCGGCGGGGGCCGATCCGATGATCCGGTAGCGGTCGGGGAGCAGGCCTGCTCGGGCCAGGTGGTACAGGCCCGGCAGGAGTTTGCGGCGGGCGAGGTCGCCGGTGGCGCCGGAGATGACGATGACGTGGTCGTCGGGGGTGTGCCCGCCGGAGCTGGAGGGTGTGGCCACGTCGGATCTTCCTTTCGCCACGGCCGCCGAGTGCGCCGTGCGGAGCGGAGTGGGCCTTGCCGGTGAACGGTCAGGGGTGGCGCGTCCGGCGCGGGAGGGCCCGGGTTCAGGCCGCGCCGGGCTCGAGGTGCCGCGGCGCCGGGAGGCTTCGGTCGCGCCTTGTCCCCGGCGGCGGCTCAGGCGTGGGACACGACGGCCACGGGACAGGCGACGTGATGAAGGGCCGTCTGGGTCACGGAGCCGATGTGCGTACCGGGCACGGCCCGCCGCATCCGGCGGCCCACCACCAGCAGTCCGGCGCCGGAGGCCGCGTCGAGGAGGCTGCTGCCGGGCCTGTCGTGGACGACCTCTTCGGTGACGTCGACCTGCGCGAACTGCGTCCTGTGGCGTTCCGTGGCGGCGGAGAGCGCCGTACGCAGGTGGGCGGCCGCTTCGGATCCGGCCGCGCCGTCGCGGTGGAGGGGCAGGGTGGAGTGCCAGGCCGACACGATGTGCAGGGGGACTTCGCGGCGGGCCGCGAAGTCGAAGGCGAAGTCGAGGAGCTCGTCCGCGGGGTGGTGGGCGTCCAGACCGAGGACGACCCGCTTGTCGCCTCCCGGGCTGTCGCCTTCTCGTACGAGCACCACCGGGCGTACCGCCGCGGCCAGGACCTCCTGGGCGACATGGCCGGAGACGTATCCGGAGCCGTTGCCCGCCCGGTGCGAGCCCAGGACCAGCAGTTCGGCATCGGCGGAACGGGCCAGCAGAAGCCGGGAGGGGGCGTCCTCGGTCTCCTCGGTGGCGGTGACGACCTCCGGGTGGCGTGTGCGGGCGCGCTCGCTCGCCTCCACCAGCAGGTCCCTCGCCTGCTCCGTGCGGACGTCCCGTGACTCCCGTACGGCGGCGACCTGGTGCTCCGGCCAGAGCGAGGCGTTGACCAGCTGAAGCCCGGCTCCGCGCGACGCGGCCTCCTCGGCTGCCCAGTCGACCGCCGCAAGGCTCCCGCTGGACCCGTTCACTCCCACTGCGATCTGCTTCATGGGGCCACTGTGGAGCCGTCGCCGGAGTCCGGCACCCCCCGGCAGTCCGACCGGGCGACCCGCCCGTCGAGCGAGAGCCGTCAGCGTGGCGCGGCGAGCTCCTCCCGGGGCGGGAGAGCCGCCATCGCCCACCGGATCGTCCCTGTCAGGGCCTGTCCGGACAGTCGTACGAGGCCTTCCGGAAGGTACGGCGCGGTGTGGAGGTCCAGCAGTGCGCGGGCCCACGGCGGCAGCAGCCGGACCGCGTTGGAGGCGAGTACGGCGTAGGGGCCGCGGGCGGCCCACGGCAGCGGGGGTTCGCGGAGGACGAAGCGGGCCGCGTCCCGGGCCTGCGACGTGGCGCGCAGTTCGGGGCGGTAGCCCGCCAGCCGCGCCGCGAGAGCGGCCCGGTCACGCGGCGGATCGGGGACGCCGAGGGCGTGGGCGACCCGAGCCGCGTCGGCGATGTACGCGTCACAGCCGGCGCCGTCCAGCGGGCCGGCGCCGAAGCGCTGGTGTGCGCGCAGGAAGCTGTCCACCTCCGCCACGTGCACCCAGCACAGCAGGTGCGGGTCGGCGGCGTGGTAGGGCTCGCCCGCGGGGGTGGTGCCCCTGATCCGCTCGTGCACCGCACGGACGTGGTCCACGGCGCGCTGGGCGTCGTCCGCCGTGCCGTAGGTGGTGAAGGCGAGGAACGTACTGGTCCGCTGGAGGCGTCCCCACGGGTCGCCCCGGAACCCGGAGTGCCCGGCGACCGCGGCCATCGCGAGCGGGTGCAGGGACTGGAGGAGGAGGGCGCTCAGACCGCCGATGAACATGGACGCGTCACCGTGGACGGTGCGGATGGGCCGCTCCGGGCCGAACCAGCGCGGACCCGGGGCACCGTGGATGCGGGCCCGGTTCTGCGCTCCCGAGGGTCCTGCGACATGGCTGAACAGGCTGGTGCCGACCCGCTCACGCAGCCCCGGACCCGACTTCTCGGACAGGTTCACGTCTCCATCGTCGCGCGCGGGCGCGCGGACCGCGTGGCGGGTCAACCGCAGCGGCCGCGCTCCTCCGGGAGAGTGGATCCGGTTGCCATCAAGATCGGCCGCATTCTACGGTTCTGAGGTTCTGAACTGCTGAAACAGCATGTTCCCCGCCTGTGCGGCCGGTTGGCCGCATCCGCGTGTGCGGCCCGACCAGAAGGACGCCGACATGGCTGCGGACCGGGCTGACGACAGGGAACCCGCCCTGGTGCTGGGGCGGGCGCTGCGCGACCTCCAGCGGCGTTCCGGCCGCACGCTCCGCGCCCTCGAAGAGAGTGTGCGCATCAGCGATTCCTCGCTGTCCCGGTACTTCTGCGGCAGCACCGTCCCGCCGTGGTCCACCGTCCACGACCTGTGCAGGGCGCTGGACGGCGACCCGGCCGACTTCCGGTACCTGTGGGAGGCCGCCGACCGGAGCCAGCGCAGACCGGTGCAGACCGAGCGGGCCGGCCGGCGGGACGCGGTGGCGCCGCCGGTGACCGACGGCGATCCGGCGGGAGACTCCCCCTCCGAGTGCGCCCCGGGGCGTCGCGCTCCCCTCCGGAACGGGCGTACCGCATGGGCCCTGGCCGGGACCGTACTCGGGCTGGTGCTCGGTGCCGGGAGCGTCGTACTCGTACGGCCTTCCGCCCCGGCAGCCGGTGACGACGCTCCGCCCCGGGCGGCGCACGGCACGTCGGACGCGCGGGAGCACGACAGGATCTTCGTGAGCCGCGCCACGGGAGCCTGTCTGGACGACAGTCTCGACAAGGGCACGCGTTCCTTCCCGTGCAACGGCATGTCGTACCAGCGCTGGACCGTCCGCACCACGGCGGACGGCGGCACGCAGCTCCGGAACCATGCGACCGGCGAGTGCCTGGATCACGGCGCCGACGGCCTGCGCACGGGACCCTGCGGCACGGGCGCCTCGCAGCGGTGGACGGTCAGCGCCGGAGGCGACTCGTCGTACGAGGTCCGCAGCACCGCGACGCGACGCTGCCTGGACGACAGCCCGGAAGGGCTGCGGGTGCTGTCCTGCGACCGGACCGTCCGACAGAAATGGGCGTGAGCGGGTGGGGTGGGCCTGAGCGGGTGGGGTGGGCCCGGGCGAGTGGGGGGTCCGGGCGAGAGGAGTGGTCCACGGCGAGTGGGGGGAGTCCGGGCGAGTGGGTGAGTCCGGAACGACCGTGCGGTGGCGGCTCTACGCCACCTGCACGGCGTCCAGCTCCGTGTAGCGCTCCCCCTTCGCAAGGCGGAGCGTGTTCCACCCCTCGCGCAACTCCACCGTGACCTCGCGCGGTTGCCACGCGTCCCAGCCCGTGTACGGGTAGTCGACGACGCCCGCGGCGGTGCCGTTGACCGTCAGGCCGTGCGTCGCGCCGGCCGGCGCGCCCGCCGCGTCCAGCGAGCCGTTGCCGTAGCGGACGGTCAGGGTGTGCGGTCCAGCGGAGGCCGCGTAGACCCGGAACTCCACGAAGCTGTCGGGTTCGTCGATGTGCCCGACCGCCCGGTCGCCCCACGCGTCCTTCGCCTCTCGGACCGTCGCCCGGTGCACGTGGGCGAGCTCCGCCTCGTACAGCGTCCTGCTGCCCCGGACGACGGGGCGGCCGTCCGCGAAGCCGAGGTCCGCCACGAACAGCGCACGCCGTGACGGGTCGGCGCCCCGGCCGTGGAAGAGGATCCGGTCCCGGCCGCCGGGGCCGGTCACCACGTCATGGCCGCCCGGTCCGCCGATCACCCCCGAGAAGGACGTCGTCGTCAGGAGGGGCTCGTCGCCCTTCACGTAGGGGCCGGTGAGGGTGTCGGCGATCGCCCAGCCCGTCGCGTACGCGGAGGTCCGGTAGTCGCCGGCCGAGTACAGGAGGACATAGCGGCCGTCCCGCTTCACGAGCGTGGGCGCCTCGACGAGACCGCCCTCCCACGCGCGGTCCTGCCGGAGGAGCCGGACCGGTTCCCCCGTGACGCGGGTGCCGTCCCACGAGACGGGCTGGATGTGGAGCCAGGTGTCCAGTCGGCAGCAGTTCCCGTCGCTCTTCCACAGCAGGTGGCGGGTGCCGTTCTCGGTGTAGCTCGACGCGTCGATCGCGCCGCCCGCCTCCGTCGGACAGACCAGGGCGCCGTCGCCCGCCGGCCGGAAGGGGCCGTCGGGCGAGGACGCCAGGGCGGCGCCGATGCACTGCCGCCCGCCGACGCGGTCGCGTGCCGTGTACTGGAGGGTGAATCCGTCGCCGTTGTCGAAGACCTCCGGGGCCCACACGTCGTGCGGAGGGTCGGGCCTGACCCACTCGCCCGGCACCGGCAGGACGTCCTTCTCGTCGACCGTCCAATGGATCAGGTCGGTGGAGGTGGCGTGCTGGACGTTCCGGCCGGCGACGTTGGTGGCGTAGGCGTGGAACACCCCGCCGACCTCCACGACGTCCGGGTCGGCGAACTCCCGGTCGAGGACGGGTGAGGTCGGGGAGGGGGCGGCGGCACCGACCGGGACGAACCCGGCAGTCGCCGCCCTCCGACCCCGGGCCTGCTCCGGCACGACCACCCGGCCCCGGACCGAGTCCGGTACCACCACCCGGCCCCGGACCGAGTCCGGTACGACCGCCGGGGCCCGGATCGGATCGGGTGGCGTGGCTCCGACGGGGAACGAGGCGAGACAGACGGCCGCCCCCAGGGCCGCCATGGCCACGGCCAGGCCTCTGCGGGGAGGAACGGGCCCCCGGCCGTTCGTCCCGAGGGCCGGACGGCGCCCCGCGCCCTCCCGGCGGAACAGTCCGCTTCCCGGCTTGGTCCGGTGGTGCACGGATCGACCCCTTTCGCTCCCGTCGCCGCGCGCTCGCGGGCGACGCCGTCGGCAGCGCTCTCCTCCGCACGCCCTGGACGCGCGGAGCACACCACGAGAACGACGCGGCGGTCCTCGCGTTGCGCGGCCGGCGCGACGACGCCGAGGAGGCGGCGCGCCGCGGTCGCCCGGACGACCTGGCCGTTCGCCTGCCCAGCCGGCCGGACGACCGGGGACGCCGCGGCCCACGTCTTACCCGAATGGCCGTACCGTCCGCCCGCCGCCCCTGTCCCGGGCTCGCCCGTGTCCCGGGACAGGGACGTCCCCGCAGGTCAGAGAGGTGGGGATCCCACGACATCCCGACTTCGCCCAACGACCCGGGACACGCTTGCGGCCCGCTCGCCGCACGGCACAGACTTCGGTTGTCCGGCCCGCCGCACCGCTCGACGGCAGCGCCTCGACCGGACGTCCCGACCCCTTGCTGCCTTCGGTGCGCCCTGCGCCGCCACGGCGAATCCGCGGAACGCGGCACCACGAACGCACCGCGCCGCACCAGCACCAGCACCAGCACCAGCACCAGCACTCGTATCAGCACCAGCACGAGCACCCGTATCGGCACCCACATCGGCACCGGCGGACCGTCACCGGACCGCACGCCCATCCACCGCAGGAGACCCCGTGTCCCGGTACAGCCATGCCCACCGCCCCCTGCTCGCCGCCGCCGTGGCGGTCACCTGCGCCGCGATCGCGTTCTCCGTCACCGTGCCGCCGGCCCCCGACGGGCCGGCGGCGGGCGAACGACCGCCCCCACTGCGCCCCATCAGCTCCACGATGACCACCGCGGACGACCGTGCGCTGCACGACGCCGAGCAACGGCTGCTGCGCGACTGCATGGGCCGGCACGGATTCACGTACCGCGTGTTCCCGATCGGCGACGAGCCGGAGTCCACACTCTTCCCGTACGTCGTCGACGACGCGGCCTGGGCCCTGCGGCACGGCTACGGTGCCGAGTTGCGCCGGCAGCGGGAGACCACGGCGAAGAGCGATCCGAACCGCGCCTACTTCGCCGCCCTGCCGGCGGACCGCAAGGCCACGGCGCTGGTCACCGCCAACGGCCCCTCCCCGGACGGGCTCACGGTGAGCCTCCCGGGTGGCGGAACCATGCGCCGGAGCGATCGCGGCTGTGTCGCCGAGGCCCAGCGGCGGCTCTACGGGGACCTCGGTGCCTGGTTCAGATCGTCGACCCGCGTGGGCACCCTGCGACAGATCCTCCGGAGCCGGGTCGTGGCCGACCCCGGGTACCAGAAGAGCCTCGGCGTGTGGCGGCGGTGCATGGGGCGCATCGGGTACGCCTTCGCCACGCCGGCCGCCGCCCGGGCCGCCGCGCTCTCCCCCGTACGCCCGCTTCCCGAGGAGCGCGCGATCGGCCTCGCCCTGGCGGAGGTCCGTTGCGCCGGGGAGTCGGCGCTGTCCCGCACGGCCCGGCGTCTCGACGCCCACCACGACCGGCTCCTCGCCGAGGAGTACCGCGCGGACGTCACGACGCGGGACCGGCTGAGGGCGGCCGCACTGCCCCGTGCCCGCCGGATCCTCAGCGACGTCCCGCAGGCCTGACCCCCGCCTGCCCCTTCTGCTCCGCCGCGCGCCGCGTGCACGCGGCGGCCCGCCGGCCGCGGCACGAACAGCGGCCCGGCACCGCCCCATCCACCCACCGATCCAGCGCGTCACCGCATCCGAGAAGGAGACTCACCATGCGCATCTCCCGCGCCCTCGCGACGGCACTCACCGTCGGAGCCCTCACCCTGCTGACCGCCCCGGTCGCCGACGCCCGCAGCGTCGTGCCCGAGGCCGTCGGACCCGGCGCCGTCACCGCACCGGCCGCCGCCCCTGCGGCGGTTCCCGGACCGGACGGCTTCCTCTACGCCTGGGAGCACCCCCACGCGGGCGGCTTCCACTGCCGTTGGAACCAGGCGAACGCCAACTGGGCCGGCTGCCGCGACAAGGTCTCGGACGTCTGGAACAACGGATACCCCGGCGTCGCCGAGGACGTGAAGCTCTACCGTGACACCGACTGGAACGGCTCGTGGGTCTGCCTCCACCAGGGGCACTCCCTTCCCGACCTCGGCGCGTCCGGCCTGAGGTTCTTCAGCCCCGGTCACGGCCAGGGCGAGCTCGTCAACGACCGGGTCGGGTCACACCTGTGGGTCTCCGCCTGCTGACGTCACTCGCACCGGACGCCGGTCCGGCGGGACTCCCCCGCCGGACC
>NZ_JBHTSA010000090.1:0-33493 GCF_042795405.1 Streptomyces sp. NPDC056480
GTGCGGTACCGGGCCTCCCGTCTCTCGTGGTGCTAGGCCCGTTGCTTGTTGCCCTTGATCGAGGCCCAGAGCATGTCGCCCACCCCGACCACCGCGACGGCGCCGATCAGCTGGAGCAGGTGGCGGGTCCAGTCGATGCCCTTGGTGTCGTTGACACCGATCCAGGTCGCGACGGCGTTGCCGAGCACGCTGCCGAGAATGCCGAACACGGTCGTCAGCCAGAGCGGGATCTGCTGCTTCCCGGGCAGGATCGCCTTCGCGATCAGACCCAGGACGAATCCCACGATGATCGCCCACAACCAACTCATCGTCGCCTCCTTGTACGCATGTGCGCCCAGTCTCGGCCCATCCGCCATACGACGCATGTCGGACAGCGCCATACGTGCCCCGGTCTCGTCCGCCCGGGAGGGCGGGCGTACCGTGGAACGAGGTCCGGACCCGGGAGAGTCCGGCGCGACCGGTGGGTGGTGGACGGCGATGCCGAAGCGTGACGGGGGCGAGGTCTTCCGGATCACGGGGGCCAGGCAGGGGCTCGCGGACGACGTCCGGGGCCGGCAGCGGCGCTACATCATCTCGATGACGGTGAGGACCCTGTCGGTGATCGCGGCCGCGGTGCTGTGGAACGTCGAGCGGCACGTGGCGATCGTGGCGCTCGCCCTGGGCATCCTGCTCCCCTACATCGCGGTGGTCATCGCGAACGCGGGACGCGAGACGGCTCCGTCCCTTCCCTCCACCTTCGTACCGGCTCCGGTGCGGCCCGCGCTCGGTGTCGCGGAGGCCGCGGAGGACGGGGACGCGGAGCGACCGTACGGCCGGAACTGATCACGGACAGTGGCCGGAAAGCTCAGGAAAAGCTCAGATCAATCGTGAAGTTCCGGTGCACCACACCCCAGGTGCCGTGACATACTGCCTACGCGCTCCGCATCCCCCGTCGGAGCGACGGACCGATGCCGGGCAGCTCCCCCCGTGGCTGCTCGGCATCGCCCTTGCTGGACAATGATCAGGTGAGCGAAGAGAAGCCGATCTGTTCCGCCAAGGGCTGCCGCGCCGACGCCGTCTGGGTGCTCGCGTGGAACAACCCCAAGCTGCACACGCCCGAGCGTCGCAAGACCTGGCTGGCGTGCGAGGAGCACCGGGAGCATCTGTCCCAGTTCCTGGGGGTACGGGGCTTCCTCAAGGACGTCGTGCCGCTGGCCGACTGGGAGTCCTCCGAGGCCTGATCCGCAGGACGGGGCCCGGATCCGCGGCCTTCGCCGCTCAGCCGCCGATCGCCGACATCGGGCGGTCGGGCTGGAGGAACTCCGGGTCGTCGAGGCCGGAGCCGGCCTTCTTGCCCCACATCGCCTTCTTCCAGAGGTCCGCGACCTCCGTGTCGGAGGCGTCCGAGCGGAGCGTGGCCCGCAGATCGGTCTCCTCCGTGGCGAACAGACAGGTGCGCACCTGACCGTCGGCGGTGAGCCGGGTGCGGTCGCAGGCCCGGCAGAACGGGCGGGTGACGGAGGCGATGACGCCGACCGTGTGCGGTCCGCCGTCCACGACCCAGCGCTCGGCGGGGGCCGAGCCCCGCTCGTCGGCGCCTTCCGGCGTCAGGGTGAAGCGGGTGCGCAGGGACTCCAGGATGTCGCCGGCGGTGATCATGCCGTCGCGCTTCCAGCCGTGCTGGGCGTCCAGCGGCATCTGCTCGATGAAGCGGAGCTCGTAACCCTCCGCGACCGCCCAGGCCAGCAGGTCGGGGGCCTCGTCGGCGTTGAGTCCGGGCATCAGGACGGCGTTGACCTTGACCGGGGTGAGGCCTGCGTCGCGGGCGGCCGCCATGCCGTCGAGGACGTCCTGGTGGCGGTCGCGCCGGGTGAGGGTCTTGAAGACCTCGGGGCGCAGGGTGTCCAGGGAGACGTTGACCCGGTCGAGACCGGCGGCCTTCAGGGCGGCGGCGGTGCGCTTCAGCCCGATGCCGTTGGTGGTGAGGGACATCCGCGGGCGCGGCTCCAGGGCCGCGCAGCGCTCGACGATGCCGACGAGGCCGGGGCGGAGCAGGGGCTCGCCTCCGGTGAAGCGGACCTCGGTGACGCCGAGGTCGGTGACGGCGATGCGGATCAGCCGGACGATCTCGTCGTCGGTGAGCAGATCCGGCTTCGCGAGCCACTGGAGGCCCTCTTCCGGCATGCAGTACGTGCAGCGGAGATTGCAGCGGTCCGTGAGCGAGACGCGCAGGTCGGTGGCCACCCGGCCATAGGTGTCGATGAGCACTGTGGGCCCCCTCCCCGTCGTTGTGGTTGCGTGTGGTTCGAGCCTACGTGAGCACCCGGCCCACGAGCAGGGCAGATTGTCACGAGGACCGAACCGGCCGCGTCGTAGAACCCTACGACGCGGCCGCCCGGAGATCGCGGACCGTATACGGCCGACTGCGTTCCGGTCAGTGTTTGACCGCGGCGGCGACCCCGACACCGGTGAGGGACTTGACCTCGAGCTCCGCGTACTTGCCGGCGTCCGGCTCCTCCTTGGAGAGGAGCGAGCCGAGCCAGCCGAGGAGGAAGCCCAGCGGGATCGAGACGAGGCCGGGGTTCTCCAGCGGGAACCAGTGGAAGTCCACGCCCTTGAACATCGAGGCCGGGCCGCCGGAGACGACCGGGGAGAAGAGGACGAGGACGACGGAGGAGATCAGTCCGCCGTAGATCGACCAGAGCGCGCCCTGGGTGGTGAACCTCTTCCAGAACAGCGAGTAGAGGATCGTCGGCAGGTTGGCCGAGGCGGCGACCGCGAAGGCGAGGGCGACGAGGCCGGCGACGTTGAGGTCGCGGGCGAGGGCGCCGAGCGCGATCGAGACGATGCCGATGAGGACGGTGGACCAGCGTGCGGCCCGCATCTCCTCCTTCTCGGTGGCCTTCCCGCGCTTGATCACGTTCGCGTAGATGTCGTGCGCGAAGGACGAGGAAGAGGCCAGGGTCAGACCGGCGACCACGGCGAGGATGGTGGCGAAGGCGACGGCGGAGATGACGGCGAGGAGGATCGCGCCGCCGGTGGAGCCGGCGCCGCCGCCGACCTCGAGGGCGGTGAGCGGGGCCGCCGTGTTGCCGGCCTTGTTGGACGCCTTGATGGTGTCGCCGCTGAGCAGGGCGGCGGCGCCGAAGCCGAGGACGATCGTCATCAGGTAGAAGCCGCCGATGATGCCGATGGCCCAGTTGACCGACTTCCGGGCGGCCTTGGCGGTCGGCACCGTGTAGAAGCGGATCAGGATGTGCGGCAGGCCGGCGGTGCCGAGGACGAGGGCGATGCCGAGGGAGAGGAAGTCCAGCTTCGAGAGGGCGCTGACGCCGTACTTGAGGCCGGGCTCCAGGAAGGCGTCGCCCTTGCCGCTGTTGGTGGCGGCGGCGCCGAGCAGCTGCGAGAGGTTGAAGTCGAACTTCAGCAGGATGAGGAAGGTGATGAGGAGGGTGCCCGCGATGAGCAGGACGGCCTTCACCATCTGCACCCAGGTGGTGCCCTTCATGCCGCCGATCGTCACGTAGACGATCATCAGGACGCCGACGAGGGCGACGATCGCGACCTTTCCGCCGTCGCTGGTGATGCCGAGCAGCAGCGAGACGAGCACGCCCGCGCCCGCCATCTGCGCGAGCAGGTAGAAGATCGAGACGACGATGGTGGAGGTGCCGGCGGCGGTCCGGACGGGCCGCTGGCGCATCCGGTAGGCGAGGACGTCGCCCATCGTGAAGCGGCCGGAGTTGCGCAGCGGTTCGGCGACCAGGAGCAGCGCGACGAGCCAGGCGACCAGGAAGCCGATCGAGTACAGGAAGCCGTCGTAGCCGTAGAGGGCGATGGCGCCGCTGATGCCGAGGAAGGAGGCGGCGGACATGTAGTCGCCGGAGATCGCGAGGCCGTTCTGGAAGCCGGTGAACTGGCCGCCGCCGGCGTAGAAGTCGGCGGCGCTGCGGGTCTGGCGGCCGGCCCAGACGGTGATGACCAGGGTCGCGATGACGAAGGCGCCGAAGAGGGCGATGATCAGCGGTCGGTGCTCGCTGGTGGCGTTGCCGGCCGCCAGCAGGACGGGGGTGCTCATGCGTCGCCCTCCATGCGCTCTCTGATGGCGTCGGACCGGGGGTCGAGTCGGTTCGCCGCGTGCCGCGAGTAGAGCCAGGCGATGAGGAAGGTGGTGGCGAACTGGCCGAGGCCGAGGACGAGGGCCACGTTGATGTTGCCGAAGACCTTGGTCCCCATGAAGCCGCCCGCGTAGTTGGAGAGCAGCACGTACAGCAGGTACCAGGCGATGAAGGCCAGGGTGAGCGGGAAGGCGAAGGAGCGGTAGGTACGGCGGAGTTCGCCGAACTCCGCGCCTTCCTGCACCTCGACGAACTGTTCCGTCGTGGGCGTTACGGGAGCGGATGCGGCCTCCGTCCCGTTTCTGGGCGGCGGCGGTGCTTCGGTAGCCACGGAATCTCCTCGTGACGCGGGGACGGACGGCATGGTCAAGGGGGCCTCACCAGGGGTGCGGGATCAGGGGCTCCGGGTGGAGCCCCTCCCCTGACCAACGGCACGGAGCGGACCGGGAAGTGGTTCACACGAGGGATTTCTTCGGTCAGATCTTCATGAAGTCTTCTCAACTCATTGAAGGGCATGGAAGATCAGCGATAGCTTCACTCGTCATGCACCTGCCTGCGCGTAAACCCGCGCGCGGGCAGTACATACGGATGATGTGGAGAACCCATGGCTCATCTGGGATCGAGGCGCGGCCGAGCTCTCGCTCTGCCTGTTGGTCTCGCGCTCACGGCCTCGCTCGGCTTCCTTCCCTCCGGCGCTGCCTCCGCCGCGGAACTGAGCGACGCACCGGCGACCGCCACCGTGGCGACGAACGGGCCGAAGCTGTCCTACGTCGTCAACGTCGCGGGGGGTCACTGGACCGCCGCCAAGGTGAAGAAGGCGATCGTCGCCGCGGGCGGCGAGGTGGTCATCTCGTACGACCAGATAGGCGTCATAGTCGTCCACTCGCAGAACCCCGAGTTCGCGAAGACGATCCGCAAGGCCCGCGGTGTGGTGTCGGCCGGTTCGACCCGTACCGCCCCGCTCTCCGTGCAGTCCGACAACTCCGTGGGTGGCGGCACGCAGGCGCTGTCCGAGGCCGAGGCCAAGGCCGCCGCCGCCCGTGCGACGGACGAGCAGGACGCCCTCGAGCCCCTGCAGTGGGACCTCCCGGCGATCAAGGCCGACAAGGCCCACCAGAAGACGCTCGGCAGCAAGCGGGTGACCGTCGGTGTCATCGACACCGGTGTCGACGACACCCACCCGGACCTGGCGCCGAACTTCGACGCCAAGGCCTCCGCGAACTGCGTCTCCGGCAAGCCGGACACCACCGCCGGTTCGTGGCGTCCGAACCCGGGCGAGAGCGACCACGGCACCCACGTGGCCGGTACGATCGCCGCCGCCAAGAACGGCATCGGCATCACCGGTGTCGCCCCGGGCGTGAAGGTCTCCGGCATCAAGGTGTCCACCCCGGACGGCTTCTTCTACACGGAGGCCGTGGTCTGCGGCTTCGTGTGGGCGGCCGAGCACGGCGTCGACATCACGAACAACAGCTACTACACCGACCCGTGGATGTTCGCCTGCAAGAACGACGAGGACCAGAAGGCCCTCATCGAGGCGGTCACCCGTGCGACCCGCTACGCGGAGCGCAAGGGCACGGTCAACGTCGCGGCGGCCGGCAACTCCAAGTTCGACCTGGCGGCCGACTCGATCGTCGACAACAGCAGCCCGAACGACACCACCCCCGGCGACCGGGTCATCGACCCCAAGGAGTGCCTCGACTACCCGGCCATGCTGCCGGGTGTCGTCACGGTCTCCGCGACCGGCGCCAAGAACCTGAAGGCCTCGTACTCCAACTACGGTCTCGGTGTCATCGACATCACCGCCCCCGGCGGCGACCGCACGGCGTACCAGACGCCGGAGGCCCCCGCGGTCAACGGCCTCATCCTGTCGACCACGGTCAACGGGGGCTACAACTACAAGGGCGGCACGTCGATGGCCTCGCCGCACGCGGCGGGTGTCCTGGCGCTCATCAAGTCGACGCACCCCCACGCGAGCCCGGCGGCCCTCAAGGCCCTGCTGTACGCGCAGGCCGACAAGCTCGCCTGCACCAACCCGTACGACATCGAGGGCGACGGCAAGATCGACGCCGTCTGCGAGGGCGGCAAGAACAAGAACGGCTTCTACGGGGCCGGTCTGATCGACGCTCTGGACGCCGTCCGCCGCTAGTCGGCGCGTGGCTGAGCGAGTGAGCGAGGGCCCTGGTGCGGTGTGCCGCACCGGGGCCCTCCGCACGCCTCATGGCACTGAGTGCCATAGTGCGGTCCATGGACAACACAGTGCGCACCGGTACGGAGTTGTTGTGGTCGGCCCTCGGCGGTGATCCCGCCCTGGTGGACCGGGTGGAGTACGGGGGGTCCGCGGGGCTCCTGGCCGCGCGGCTGCCCGTGATGGAGCTGGCCCGGGCGGCGGTCGCCGTCGCCGGGCTCGCCGCCGTCGAGCGGGCCGGGCTCCCGGGGCCGGTCCGCGTGGACGACGGGGCCGTCGCCACCGCGTTCGTGAGCGAGCGTCATCTGCGGGTCGACGGGCGGGCGCCGGTGAGCTTCGCGCCGCTGTCCCGGTTCTGGCGGGCGGCCGACGGCTGGGTCCGTACGCACGCCAACTATCCGCACCACCGGGCGGCGTTGCCGGCCGCGCTCGGCACGCGGGAGGAGTCGGTGGAGGCCGTGGCGGCGGCGATCCGCGAACGCGGGGCGCTCGAGGTCGAGACGGCGGTGTACGCGGCCGGGGGCCTGGCCGTCGCCCTGCGGACGCCCGAGGAGTGGGCGGCGCACGAGCAGGGCCGGGCGGTGGCGGCGCGGCCGCTGCTGACCCGGGAACGGCTCGACGAGGCCCCGCCCCGGCGCCGCGGCGGCCCGCTGCGGGTCCTGGACCTGACCCGGGTGATCGCCGGGCCGGTCGCGACCCGGACGCTCGCGCTGCTCGGCGCGGACGTGCTGCGGATCGACCCGCCGGGCAATCCCGAACTGCCGGACCAGCACGCGGAGACGGACGTCGGCAAGCGGACCGCCGCGCTCGATCTGGACCGCCCCTCGGACCGGCGCACCTTCGGGGAGCTCCTGGACGCGGCCGATGTGCTGGTCACCGGCTACCGGCCGGGCGCGCTCGACCGCTTCGACCTGCACCGGCCGGGTCTGGTCACCGCGCGGCTCTCCGCCTGGGGCGACTACGGGCCGTGGGCCGGGCGGCGCGGCTTCGACAGTCTGGTCCAGGTGGCGACCGGGATCGCGGTCACCGAGGGTTCGGCGGAGCAGCCGGGCGTGCTGCCGGCGCAGGCCCTGGACCACGGCAGCGGGTATCTGCTCGCGGCGGCGGTCCTGCGGTCGCTGACCGAGCAGGACCGGGACGGCGGCACGCGGCTCGTCCGGCTCGCCCTCGCCCAGACGGGGCACTGGCTGACGCACGCGCTGCCGAGGTACGAGCCCGAGCGGTACCTCACCGAGTCGGAGGGTCCGCTCGGGCGGCTGCGGCACGCGCTGTCGCCCGTGGCGTACGAGGGCGGCCCGACGGGCTGGTCACGCCCGGCGGGTCTGCAGGGCGGGGACGAGGCCGTCTGGGCTACGGCGTGACGAGGACCTTGAGCGCGGTGCGCTCGTCCATCGCCTTGTAGCCGCCGGGGACGCCGTCGAGGCCGACGGTCAGGTCGAAGACCGGCGACGGGTCGATGGTGCCGTCGAGGACGTCGGGGAGCAGCTCCGGGATGTACGCGCGCACGGGGGCGACGCCGCCGCGCAGCGCGATGTTCCGGTCGAACATGACGGACAGGTCGAGTCCGGTGCCGCTGCCGTGCGGGACGCCGACGTAGCCGATGGAGCCGCCGTCGCGGGCGATGGCGACGGCGGTCCGCATCGACTGCTCGGTGCCGACGGCCTCGATGACGCCGTGGGCGCCCTGGCCGCCGGTGAGCTCGCGGACGGCGGCCTCGGCGGCCTCGCCGCGCTCGGCGACGACGTCGGTGGCACCGAAGAGGCGGGCGATGTCGGTACGGGTGCTGTGGCGGCCGAGCGCGATGATCCGCTCGGCGCCGAGGCGCTTGGCGGCGAGGACGCCGCAGAGGCCGACGGCCCCGTCGCCGACGACGGCGACCGTGGAGCCCTTGCGGACGCCGGCGCCCAGGGCGGCGTGGTGGCCGGTGCCGAGGACGTCGGAGAGTGCGAGGAGCGCGGTCAGCAGGTGGTCGTCGGAGGCGGCGTCGGCGGGGAGCTTGACGAGGGTTCCGTCGGCGAAGGGGACGCGGACGGCCTCGCCCTGGCCGCCGTCGGAGCCGACCGAGCCCCAGAATCCGCCGCTCGGGCAGGAGGTCTGGAGGCCCTCGGCGCAGTAGTCGCAGGTGCCGTCGGACCAGACGAAGGGGGCGACGACGAGGTCTCCGGCGGTGAAGCCGGTGACGTCGGAGCCCGCCGCCTCGACGATCCCGAGGAACTCGTGGCCGATGCGCTGGCCGGGCTGCCGGGCGGACTCGCCGCGGTAGGCCCAGAGGTCGCTGCCGCAGACGCAGGCCCGCAGGACGCGGACGACGACGTCGGTGGGGTCCTGCACCACCGGGTCGGGCACGTCCTCCACGCGCATGTCGAACGGGGCGTGGATGGTGGTGGCGCGCATGAGGGGCGGTCCTTGCTGTCAGACGGTTGTACGACGTTCATCGTACATCGCGCGGAGCGCTCCCGCCGTCAGCAGGTACTGCGCCGCGATGTAGGTCAGCATGACCCAGAAGTCGGACGCGGGCAGCCGGGGCCACTCGGCGACGCCGGTGGCGATCAGGGTGTCGGACAGCAGGAAGAGCGCGCCGCCGAGGCCGGCGAGGAGCCCGAGGGCGCTGGAGCGGTAGGCCATCGCGGTGAGCAGCAGGGAGTATCCGGCGACGGGGATCCGCAGCTCGGCGGGGAGGTCGGGCCAGAGGAGCAGGACGGTGCCGGCGAGGGCGGCCGCGTACAGGGCGCCGAGCGCCGGGGACGTACGCCGGCGTCCGAAGAGCACCAGGTAGCAGACGTGGCCGGCGGCGAAGGAGCCCATCCCGACGAGGAAGGCCCAGTCGGCGTCGGAGAGCAGGAACACGTCGCCGCCCCAGCCGAGGAGCAGCGCGGCGGTCAGCGGCCTGGGGGCGCCGCGGGTGACGGCGTACGCGGCGAGCAGGGGCATCAGGAGCGGCTTGGCGATCTGGTGGCCGGGCTCGGCGCCGGCGAGCAGGGAGATCAGGTCGACGGCGGTCGCGAGTCCGAAGGCGGCAAGCAGCGCGTGCGAGAGCCCGCGGGGGGAGGTCCTCACGCGGTGGCCTCCGGGGCTGCGGTGCCGGGGCTGCGGGTGTCCGTGGGCCCGGGCTGCCAGCCCGGGCCGCGGAAGACCCGGCCGGCCCGCTCGCGCCAGCCGTGCGCGGCCTTGAGGTCACGGGCGATGGCGGCGTACTCGTGGGTGGCGACGCGCAGCGGGTTGTAGGTCTCGATGTTCTTGGTGAGGCCGTAGACGGGCCGTTCGGTCTCGCCGGCCCAGGAGCCGAACATCCGGTCCCAGACGATGAGGATGCCGCCGAAGTTCCGGTCCAGGTAGCCGCCCTGGGAGGCGTGGTGGACGCGGTGGTGCGAGGGGGTGTTGAGGACGTACTCGAAGGGCCGGGGCAGCTTGTCGACGCGCTCGGTGTGGATCCAGAACTGGTAGACGAGGCTGACCGAGGAGCAGAAGGCGACGGCGGCCGGGTGGACGCCGAGCGCGATCATCGGCAGGTAGAACGGCCACGAGGTGAAACCGGTCCAGGGCTGGCGCAACGCGGTGGAGAGGTTGAACCTGCGGCTGCTGTGGTGCACGACGTGGGACGCCCACAGGATCCGGACGACGTGGTGGCCGCGGTGCTGCCAGTAGTAGAAGAAGTCCTGGGCGAGCAGCATCAGCGGGATCGTCCACCACAGGACGGGGACGCGGAGCGGGGTCAGCTCGTGGACCGCCGTGTAGACCGCGACGATCGGGATCTTCCACACGAGGTCGACGAAGAGGCTCCCGAGCCCCATGCCCATGCTCGTGGCCGTGTCCTTGGCCTCGTAGCCGACGGCGTCCTCGTCGGGATGGAGGCGGTAGCCGACCATCTCCAGGACGGCGAGCAGGACGAACGCCGGTATGGACCAGAGCACGACATCGGGCAGGTTGGGCATGCCGATGACGGTAGAGGCGGGGGTCGGGGTGCGGATAGACGTCGTTACCAACAAGTATGCGAGATGAGTTGTCAGCAAGGCTTGGCACCTTCCGACAAGGAGCCTGCGGAAGGCTAGACCCCCGTCGCTCCCAGCAACGAGCCCGCGCCGTAGGTGACCGCCATCGCCAGGGCGCCGCCCGCCACGTTGCGGAGGATCGCGCGGCCCGCGGGGGCCGCGCCCAGGCGGGCGCTCCACCAGCCGGTGAAGGTCAGGGCCGCGAGGACGGAGACGACCGTGACCCAGAGGCGGGCCGGGGCAGGGGGGAGGACGATCGCGAGCAGCGGGAGCAGGGCGCCGACGGTGAAGGCGAGGAAGCTCGCGGCGGCGGCGTGCCAGGGGATCGTGAGCCGGTCCGGGTCGATGCCCAGCTCCACGCGCGCGTGGGCGCGCAGGGCGTCGCGGGCGGTGAGCTGCTCGGCGGCCTCGCGGGCCACGTCGGCGGAGAGGCCGCGGGCCGCCAGGAGGCCGGTCAGTTCGGCGAGCTCCGCCTCCGGGTCCTCGCGCAGTTCCCGCTTCTCCTGGGCGAGGGCGGCCTCCTCGGAGTCGCGCTGGGTGGAGACCGAGACGTACTCCCCCGCCGCCATCGACATCGATCCGGCCAGGAGTCCCGCGAGGCCCGCGGTGAGCAGGGCGGCCTGGGACTCGGTGGCGCCGGCGACGCCGACGACGAGGCCCGCGGTGGAGACGACTCCGTCGTTGGCTCCGAGCACGGCCGCCCGGAGCCAGTTGAGACGGGAGCCGAGGCCTCCGCCGTGGGCCTCGTGCGCGGGGGCGTCGGTCGCCTCGGGTGCGTCGGTCACGTCAGGAGCGTCGCACCCGGCGGGTCACCAGACGCGGACCGACCCGCCCGGGGCGAAGGCCGGGCTGGTGGCACCCGCGGGGACCTCCTTCAGGGGTTCGGCGATCTCCTCGACGCGCGGACCGTGGACGGCGGCGAGGGAATCGAGCAGACGGAGGTCGAAGCCGTAGACGCGGGCCGCGTTGCCGCCGACCATCGCCGCGACCTCCTCCTTCGGCAGCCCCGCGTAGGCGATCCGGAGGCCCTCGCGGGAGTACGGGGTGGTGCCCTCGTCGTGCGGGTAGTCGCTGCCCCACATGATCTTGTCGAGGCCGATCCGGTCGCGCAGCGGCACCTCGTGGGGGCGCATGAAGCTCGCGCCGACGAAGCAGTTGTCGCGCCAGACCGCGCTGGGGCCCTTGCCCATGGCCTCGGCGAGGCCCGCGCCGAACTTCGACTCCGCCGTGGAGGCCTTCGACTCCGCCGTGGAGGCCTTCGTCGCGGCCGACACCAGACGGCCGTGGTAGTAGTCCAGCATGTCGAGCACGCCCGGGATCCAGCCCGAGCCCTGCTCGGTCAGGACCAGCTTGAGCCCCGGGTGGCGCCGGAAGGCGCCGCCGAAGACCAGGTGCCACAGCGCCCGGTGGGAGAACCAGGTGGTCTCCACCATGAAGACCGCGCGGGCGGCCGGTTCGTCGCCCAGCGGCGGCGACGCCGAGCCGCCGTGGTGGTTGACGGGGACGTCGAGCTCGGCGCAGACCGCCCAGATCGGGTCGTACGCCTCCGAGTACAGCTCGGGCACGGGTGAGCCGGGCGGCACGCCGGGCAGCAGGATGCCCCCGGTGAGTCCCGCCTCGCGGGTGCGGCGGATCTCGGCGACCGCCGCGTCGACGTCGTTGAGGAGGATCTGCGCCACGCCGGCCCTGCGCCCCGGCGCCGCCGCGCAGAAGTCGGCCAGCCAGCGGTTGTGCGCCTGGAGGCCGGCCCAGCGCTGCTCGTACTCGGCCGCGCCGGGCGGCTGGGCCATCAGGGAGGCCTTGGGGAAGAACGGCGGGACGGTGTTGGGGAAGACGACCTCGGCGACGATGCCGTCCGCCTCCAGCTCGCGCAGCCGGCGATCGGAGTTCCAGTTGCGGTCGGCGGTGTCGGCGAGCAGGTCCTCGTACGGGTTGACGTAGCCGGCCGCCCAGGCGTCGAAGGCCTCGTGGTGCTTCTTCTCCAGGTACGGGCGGTAGTCGAGGAGGTCGGCGCCGGCGTGGCAGTCGGCCGAGACGACGGTGTAGCGGTCCATCAGCTCACCCCCAGGGCGGGGAAGTCGTGGTCCGTGAGCCAGTGCCGGCCGACCTCGCGCGAGCGGGCCCAGGAGGCCTCCACGGCGGTCTGGTCGGCGGGCTGGCCGAGGTCGGCGGGGGTGGGGCCGATGCGGCGGGCGATCGGTTCCAGTCTCCGGAGGTCGAATCCGAAGACCTCGGCCGCGGCGAGGCCCAGCATCCGGCGGGTCTCCGTCACCGGGATGTCGTGGAAGGTCTTCCGGAGCCACGCGCGCGTGTCCGGCCAGGTTCCCTCCGGGTGGGGGAAGTCCGAGCCCCACAGGATGTTGTCGACGCCGATCTCGTACCGCTGGGCGAGTTCACGCCGCTTGGTGTTGGTGGCGCAGATGAAGACCTGCCGGTCCAGGTACTCGCTCGGCGGCCGCTTCAGCTCCGCGAACGGGGACAGCTTCTTGCCGCCGTGGGCGCCGAGGTAGAGCCGGTCCATGAACCAGAGGAGGTTCGGCAGCCACCAGCAGCCCGACTCGGCGACCCCGAAGCGCAGCCCGGGGTGCCGTTCGAAGACGCCCGACCAGAGCAGGAACCACAGCGGCCTGGCCGGCCACCAGGTGACCTCGGAGACGTAGATGCCGAGGTGGTCGCCGTACTCCTCGCGCGGTGCCGCTCCCGAGTGGGTGACCAGCGGCATCCCGGTCTCGGCGGCGGCCGCCCAGACCGGGTCGTAGCGCCGGTCGTGGTACGGCTCCCGGTCCACCCACATGGAGGGGATCATCAGCGCCCCGAGCCCGGACTCCTTGGCCCGGTGGATCTCGGCGACGACCTTCGCGGGCTCGGCCGTGATCGGCAGCAGCGCCACCCCGCAGTGCCGCTCGGGGTTCTGGCCCACGAACTCGGCGAGCCAGCGGTTGTGCGCCTGCGCGCCCGCCATGCCGAGCTCCGGGTCCTGGTCGCCGGAGAGGCCGAGGCCGACGCCGAAGGGCGCCGCGGTCTGGCTGTCGACGGCGTCCGCGTCGGGGAACACGACCTCGGCGGCCACCCCGTCGCCGTCGAGCTCCTTGAGCCGCTGCCCGGCGTCCCAGCCGCCGCGCAGCCCTTCCGCGTTGTCGCTGAACCACTTGTTCGCGAAGGCCTCGTTGCGGACCCCGAGCCGGGTCATGGCCTCCCGGCGCGCCTCGCGTCCGGCGAGGAAGTCGTCGAACGCGCCGTGGAAGCGGGAGTCGAGGTAGGGCCGGTACTCCTCGGTGGGCAGCCCGGCGTGGCAGTCGGAGGAGATGATCAGATACGGGTCGTTCGGATCGGCCATCGTGGCCCCCTCAGTCGAGGATGAAGTTCTCCAGGTACGACGGGTTCGAGCGGTCGAGCATCGACCGCGAGCGCGCCGTGATCTGCCGGTCGCTGTGCTCGCTCTCCGGCAGCATCCAGAAGCGGTCGGCGCGGATGCCGTCGACGACGTGCTCGGCGACCTCCTCCACCGGGGTGAAGGCGACCTCGTGGCCGGCCTGCTTCATGGCGGCCTCCCACTGGTCGAGGCTGCGGTACGGGGTCCGGCGCGGGCGCTCCTTGGCGTACCGCTCGGGCCGGTTGCGGTGCGACTCCCAGAGGCCGGTGCGGAGCATGTGCGGTCCGGGGAAGAGCACGGAGGCGCTCACGCGCGCGTGCTCGGCCCTGAGGTGGGCGTAGAGCGACTCGGTCATGGTGACGACGGCCGCCTTGGTGACCGCGTACACGGAGGCGGTGGGCAGCGGGGCGATGCCGCCGTCGCCGGACGAGGTGTTGACGACGTGGCCGGGTTCGCCGCCCGCGAGCATCCGGGGAACGAAGGCCTGGATGCCGTGGAAGACGCCCCAGACGTTGACGGAGAAGGCCCACTTCCAGTCGTTGGGCTCGTGCTCCCACATGCGGCCCTCGGCTCCGGAGCCGACGCCCGCGTTGTTGCAGAGCACGTGGACCGCGCCGAAGGTGTCGTACGCGGACTCCGCGAACGCCCGCACCTCGTCGGGGTCCGAGACGTCGACCGTCCGGGCGAGGACCTGCGCCCCGCCTTCCATCAGCTCGTCGGCGGCCTCGGCCAGCGCGCCCTCCTCGACGTCACCGAGGACGACGGCCAGGCCCTCGGCGGCGAACCGGCGGGCCATCGCGAGCCCGATGCCGCTCGCCGCGCCGGTGACGACGGCGACCTGCCCCTCGCGCAGCTCCATCAGACGCTCCCCTCGGGCGGGCCGTCGAGGATCTGCTGCGGGTCGTCGTACCGCTGGTGGATGTACGGCAGGAGGGCCCGCGCGGAGACGCGCTCGGCGACCGTGCCCTTCTGGTCGGTGGTCTTCTCGCCGATGGTGATCTCGACGAGCCGGCGGACGGGGAGGTCGGCGACCGGGTCGTACATGGACTCGCGCAGCACCACGTCGCCGGTGACGCGCTCCAGCTTCCGCACCTTCTCGTTGCGGACGCAGTGGACGAGGACGGGGTCGGCGTCGAAGCCCGAACCCTCCACGCCCGGGAGGAACTTGAAGTAGAAGTCGGTCTTCTCGACCGGCTCCGGCAGGGGCAGCGGTCCGGAGACCGCGCCGCGCACCTCGACGAAGTCGATGCCGTGCCGCCCCAGCGAGGCCCGGACGACGAGCCCGTCGCGCTCGACGACGACCTCGCCGAGCTTCTTCGGTTCGCCGAAGACCTCGCGGCCTCCGACGAGGGCGCGCTCGTGGGTCATCGGCATGACCAGCGGGTACCAGCCCTCGCGGTCGCCGTGGGCGGCGGCGACCGCCACCGAGCCGGCGCCGAGGGGGTAGCCGGGCAGGTCGACCTGGGAGATGTTGGCCCGCACGAGGGGCCGCTCGGTGGGCTTCAGCGGGGGCGGCAGGACGGCCGCCACCACTTCCGGATCGGTCTCCCATACGGCGACCACTCCGGTGGACCAGATGTCGGGGAGCTTCGCGCTTCTGGTGCGGGCCGCCGTGATCTCGGCGTCCGTGCGCGCCCCGTACCGTACTCGTGCCATGACGTACCACCCTTCAGGGGGTCGGGTCTGTAACAGAGTTACACCGGCGGCGATGAAGGGTAAAGACCCGTGCACGCGACAGAGTTGGGGGAACGGATGGCGCGCGCCGCACTCACCCGCGAGGAAGTCCTGGAGACCGCCGCCGCCCTGGTGCGACAGCACGGCCCCGACGCCCTCACCATGCGCAAGCTCGCGGCCGAGCTCGGCACCGCGGTCACCTCGATCTACTGGCACGTCGGCAACCGCGAGTCCCTGCTCGACGCCCTGGTCGAGCGGACGGTCGCCGATCTCGACACGATCCGCCCGCGCGGGGCGACGCCCGCCGAGCGCCTGGTCTCGGTCGCCCGCGCGCTGCGCCGCGCCCTGCGCGAGCGCCCCCACCTGGTGGCGATGGTCCACGAACGGGGCCTGATGGAACGCATGTTCCTGCCGGCCCAGCGCGCCCTGGTCCACGAGGCGCACGCCGCGGGACTGCGCGGGGCGCACGCGGCGCGGGCCGTCCGCGCCGTGCAGTTCCAGGTCGTCGGCTATGTCCTGGTGGAGCGCAACCGGGAGCGCGCACCGGCGCAGTCGCCCGCCGAGGAGGAGCTGTGGAGCGGCGAGGACGCCGGCTCCGACGAGCTCCTCGCCCGCGCGCTCGCCGCGCCGGTCGACACCGAGCGCCTGTTCGTCGACTCGGTGCGGGCCCTGGTGGACGGGCTCCTCGCCGGGGCCCCCGGGGACACCGGGGACGGAGTTGTCGGCCGCGGGCCGTATTCTCTGTGACCGTGCTTGACGACCGTACGACAGCAGCGACGTGGCCGGCCGCCTACCCGCAGGGGTACGCGGTCGTCGACGTGGAGACCACCGGACTCGCCCGCGACGACCGGATAGTGTCGGCTGCCGTCTACCGGCTGGACGCCCAGGGGAACGTCGAGGACCACTGGTACACGCTCGTCAACCCCGAGCGCGATCCGGGACCCGTCTGGATCCACGGGCTCACCACCGACGTCCTGGAGGGCGCTCCGCTCTTCCCGGAGATCGCGGCGGAGTTCGCGGCCCGGCTGGACGGGCGGGTGCTCGTCGCGCACAACGCGATGTTCGACTGGCAGATGATCGCGCGGGAGTACGCGCGCGCGGAGTCGGCCGCGCCGGTGCGGCAGCGGCTGTGCACGATCGCCCTCGCCAAGGAGCTGTCCCTGCCGCTGCCGAACCACAAGCTGGAGTCGCTCGCCGCGCACTTCGGTGTGGTGCAGCAGCGCGCGCACAACGCGCTGGACGACGCACGGGTGCTCGCCGAGGCGTTCCGGCCGAGCCTGCACGCGGCGGCCGAGCGCAACGTACGGCTGCCGCTGCTCGAGTGCCGGCCGCTGACCGAGTGGGCCTCGTCGCCCGCGCAGCAGCCGCGGATCGGCCATCAGGCCGGGTACGCCTCCTCGTACCGGGCGGGCAGCTGGCGTCCCTCACGGAAGCGGCCGCCGTGCCCGTACCCCAACCCGGGCCGGTACGAGACGGACAAACCGCTCAAGCAGGGCATGCGGGTGGCGTTCTCCGGGGACACCTCCGTCGACCGCGAGCTCCTCGAGGACCGTACGGTCGAGGCCGGTCTCCATGTGGCGGGGAGCGTCTCCCGGCTCACCAGCCTCCTCGTCACCAACGATCCGGACTCCGCCACCTCCAAGACCGTCAAGGCCAAGTCCTTCGGCACGCCGATCGTCGACGAGGCGGCGTACACCCAACTGCTGCGGGACGTGGCCCCGGCAGACGGGTGACGCCCCCGGCCCTGCGGGCGTGCCGAGCTGCGCACGCCCGCCGGGAGCCTCACCCTGTGGCGCATGGCACGTTGTGAGGTCTGCGGAAACGATTACGGCATGTCCTTCGAGGTACATGCGCAAGGCGCGATCCATGTCTTCGACTGCTTCGCCTGCGCCATCCACCGCATGGCGCCCATCTGCGAACACTGCCGGGTCCAGATCATCGGGCAGGGCGTCGAGGTCGACGGCAGCTGGTACTGCGGCGGTCACTGCGCCCGCGCGGAGGGAAAGGTGGGCATCGTCGACAGGGTGTGAGGCGGGCGGGGCCGGCGGGTTCCGAGGAGACGATCCTGGGCTCGCCTCCCGCCGGCCGCCCCCCGTGCGTACACCCCGTCGACCGAGTTGTACGGTCATGGGGTGTACCGCTTCTTGTTGTCCCGGCAGTGGGTGATCCTCACCCTCATCGCCCTCGTCCTCGTCCCGACGATGATCGAGCTGGGCTTCTGGCAGTTCCACCGGCACGAGCGCCGGGTCGCCCAGAACGCCCTCATCGCGGACAGCATCGCGGCGAAGCCGGTCCCGGTCGAGGAGCTCACCTCCCCCGGCCACACGGTCCCGCGCTCCGACTACTGGCGGCCCGTCACCGCCACCGGCACCTTCGACACCGCCCACGAGGTGGTCGTCCGCCGCCGCACCTCGTCCGACGAGCGGGTCGGCGTGCACGTCCTGAGCCCGCTGGTCCTCCGGGACGGCCGGATCGTCCTGGTCAACCGCGGCTGGATCCCGGCCGCGGCCGACCAGCACTCCTACCCGCCGGTGCCGCCCGCCCCCAAGGGCGAGGTCACCGTCAGCGGCCGGCTCAAGGCCGACGAGACGACCGGCGCCAGCGGCATCAAGGACCTGAAGGGTCTGCCGGACCGCCAGGTCATGCTCATCAACAGCGCGCAGCAGGCCGAGCTCATCGGCCGCGAGGTGCTCGGCGGCTACCTGGAGCAGACCGCTCCCGAGCCCGCCGGGGACACCCCCGAGCTGATCCCCGAGCCCGACCACGAGTCGATCGGCGCCCACATGGCGTACGCCGTTCAGTGGTGGCTCTTCGCGGCCGGGGTACCCGTCGGCTGGGTGATCCTGGTCCGCCGCGAGAAGCACGACCGGCAGACCGCCGCCTCCTCCGGCACCACGGGAAACGACACCCCGGGAACCCCGGAACGGGACGCAGAGGCGATCCAGGCCACCCCGTCCCTCTGATTGACCGGCGCCGCTTCCGGGAACAGCCCAAAGCGTGACGCAACGTATCGACGACTACGCCCTCATCGGCGATCTCCAGACCGCCGCGCTCGTCGGCCGCGACGGGTCGGTCGACTGGCTGTGTCTGCCCCGCTTCGACTCCGCCGCGTGCTTCGCCGCGATCCTCGGCGACGAGAACAACGGCCACTGGCGGATCGCCCCCAAGGGCGCCACGACCTGCTCCACTCGCCGGTACGCCGAGGACTCCCTCGTCCTGGAGACCTACTGGGAGACCCGTACGGGCACGGTCAAGGTCGTCGACTTCATGCCCCAGCGGGACAGGGCCCCCGATCTGATGCGGATCGTGGAGGGCGTCAGCGGCACCGTGGAGATGAGCGGCGTCCTGCGGCTGCGCTTCGACTACGGCTCGATCGTGCCCTGGATGCGCCGCGCCGACGGCCACCGGGTCGCGGTCGCCGGTCCGGACGCGGTCTGGTTGCGCAGCGAACCGCAGGTGAAGACCTGGGGCCAGCAGTTCTCGACCTGTTCCTCCTTCACCGTCGCCGCGGGCGAGAAGGTCGCCTTCGTGCTGACCTGGCATCCCTCGCACGAGCCGCGCCCCGAGCTCGTCGACCCCCACGAGGCCCTGGAGCAGTCCCTCGCGGACTGGCGGGAGTGGTCCGGCCGCTGCACCTACCGGGGGCCGTACCGGGAGGCGGTGCTGCGCTCCCTGATCACCCTCAAGGCCCTCACCTACGCCCCGACCGGCGGCATCATGGCCGCGCCCACCACCTCCCTGCCCGAGGAGGTCGGCGGCGTACGGAACTGGGACTACCGCGCCTGCTGGCTGCGCGACTCCTCCCTCACCCTCGGCGTGCTGCTCGCCGCCGGATACGTCGACGAGGCGAGCGCCTGGCGGGACTGGCTGCTCCGCTCGG
Source organism: Streptomyces sp. NPDC056480 (assembly GCF_042795405.1). Classification (NCBI taxonomy): domain Bacteria; kingdom Bacillati; phylum Actinomycetota; class Actinomycetes; order Kitasatosporales; family Streptomycetaceae; genus Streptomyces; species Streptomyces sp. NPDC056480. The sequence continues at coordinate 19,196 of NZ_JBHTSA010000090.1, forward strand.
TCGCCGGCGATCCGGCCGACCTGCAGATCATGTACGGACCCGCCGGGGAGCGCCGGCTCCCCGAGACCACCCTGCACTGGCTGCGCGGCTACGCCGACTCGGCGCCGGTGCGGACCGGGAACGCGGCCGTGGACCAGTTCCAGCTCGATGTGTACGGCGAGGTCATGGACTCGCTCCACCGTGCGCGTGAGGCCGGGATTCCGGCGGAGCGGCACGCCTGGAACCTCCAGCTGAGCCTGCTCGGCTTCCTGGAGTCGACCTGGCGCGAACCCGACGAGGGGCTGTGGGAGGTGCGCGGGAAGCGCCGGCACTTCACCCACTCGAAGGTGATGGCCTGGGTGGCCGCCGACCGGGCGGTGCGCGCCCTGGAGGCGGACCCGTCGCTGCCGGGGGACGCGGCACGGTGGCGGACGATGCGGGACGAGATCCACGCCCAGGTGTGCGCCCGGTCCTACGACCCGGTCCGGAACACCTTCACCCAGTCGTACGGCTCCCAGGAGCTGGACGCCGCGACCCTGCTCATCCCGCAGGTCGGCTTCCTTCCCCCGGACGACCCCCGGGTGGTGGGCACCGTGGACGCGGTGCGGGCGGAGCTGATGCACGGCGGCTATCTGCGCCGCTACAGCACCGAATCGGGGACGGTGGACGGCCTCCCGGGGCAGGAGGGCACCTTCCTGGTCTGCTCCTTCTGGCTGGCGGACGCGCTCCGGCTGTGCGGCCGGCGCGAGGAGGCCCTGGAGCTCTTCGAGCGTCTCGTGGGCCTGTGCAACGACGTGGGCCTCCTGGCGGAGGAGTACGACCCGGTGGCGGACCGCCAGCTGGGCAACTTCCCGCAGGCCTTCAGCCACATCGGCCTGGTGGGCACGGCGCTCGCACTGGCAGCGGAGGATCCGGACCCGGCAGGATAGGCCCATGGATCTTGGGATGAAGGACCGTGTGTACGTGGTGACCGGGGCGACGCGGGGGCTCGGGCGGGCCTCCGCCGAGGCCCTGCTCGCCGAGGGCGCCAAGGTGCTCGTCACCGGCCGCGAGGAGAAGACCGTCGCCGAGGCCGTCGCCGAGCTGGGAGCGGGCGCGGCGGGCATCGCCGCCGACAACGCCGACCCGGAGACCCCGGCACGGCTCATCGCCGAGGCGCGGGCGCGGTTCGGCGGCTTCGACGGCATCCTCATCAGCGTCGGCGGGCCGGCGCCCGGCTTCGCGGCCGACAACACCGACGAGGAGTGGGCCGGCGCCTTCGACACCGTCTTCCTCGGGGCCGTACGGCTGGCCCGCGCGGCCGCCGAGACGCTCGGCGAGGGCGGCGTCATCGGCTTCGTCCTGTCCGGCTCGGTCCACGAGCCGATCTCCGGCCTGACCATCTCCAACGGTCTGCGCCCGGGTCTCGCGGGCTTCGCGAAGTCCCTCGCCAACGACCTGGGCCCGCGCGGGGTGCGCGTGATCGGCCTGCTGCCCAGCCGGATCGACACGGACCGGGTGCGGTTCCTGGACTCCCTCTCCGGCGACGCGGACGCGTCCCGCGCGGCCAACGAGGCGACCATCCCGCTGCGCCGCTACGGCACCCCGGAGGAGTTCGGGCGGACGGCGGCGTTCCTGCTGTCGCCGGCCGCCTCGTACCTCACGGGTCTGATGCTCCCGGTGGACGGCGGGGCGCGCGCCGAGTTCTGAGCCTCGGGCGCCCCAGCGCCTCAGGCGACCCTGCGGGCCCGGTGCTTCACGGCCCGCAGGCGCGCCTCGGTGGGCAGGGCGGGCAGGCCCGTGGACGTCCGCGCGTGGGCCAGGGCCTGGGTGCTGAGCGTGGTCAGGGCGGCCCCCGGGGAGGCGTACGGCTCCAGGAGGAGCGCGACGCGGGTACGGGGGGTGGCCCGGCGGCCCGTGAGGGAGACCCGGGCCTTGGCCACGCCTTCCTGGGCCGTGGCGTCCGCCTCCAGGACGCCCTCCAGGGCCCGGCCGCGCAGTACGGCCACCTCGCCGTCGCCGCTGTCGACGACGACCTCGGCGAGCCGGGCCCGCCGGAACTGGACGAGCAGCCACCACAGGGCGAGCAGGACGACGAGCCCGAGGACCGCGATGACCACCGGCCACCACCAGCCCTCGTCGCGCCAGCGCTGCCGGTCGGCGGTGGACAGCAGCACGTCGGAGGGGCCCGCCCAGGGCCACCAGGACGGTACGGCCAGATCGAGGGAGGCGGCGAGGACTCCCCCGCCGCCGAGGACGAGCAGGAGCCCGGCGAGGCCGAGCAGGACGCGGTTGACGCGCCGGAGGACGACCGTCACCGGAGCACCCCTTCGTGGCTCATGGCTCACGCCTTCCTGGGCGGCCGGGCCACCCGTACCGTCAGCGCGAGCGGGTGGGCGAGGGCCAGTTCGTCGACGCCGGTGGCGAGGGCGGTCTCCACGTCGGCGCGGACCTCGTCGAGGGCCCGGAAGTGCGAGACGGCCTTGACCGCCACCTTGGCGCGGCCCACCCGGACCCGGACGGACTGCACGCCGGAGACCTCCATGGCGCGGTCCCGCAGGGCCAGGGCCGCCGCCTCCCGGTCGAGTCCGGCCCGTACGTCGGCGTGTTCGCGGCGCATCGGGAGGATGGCGCGCAGGCCGGGGGTCGTGGCCAGGATCAGGAGCCAGAGGCCGAGGACGACCGCGACGGCCGCGCCGACGCGGACCCAGGTGTCGTCGAGCGGCCGGGTCGCGAGGCCGTCGGCGAGCTCGCGCCGCCAGGCCATGGCGGTGCGGTCGGCCCGGACGGCCGCCACGTCGTAGAGCAGGAGCCCGGCACCGCCGAGGACGAGCGCCGCGAGCACGGCGGCGGGGATGCGCCGGACCGCCCAGAAGCGGCGGACGCGGGGCGTGGGGGTGGGATCGCCTTCGGCAGCGGCGTCGTCAGCGCCGTCGGCACCGGCACCGGCTCCGGCTCCGGCACCGGTGAGGACGGGGACCTCGCCGGAGGGGGAGCCGGAAGGCGTGTCGGGGTCGCTGCCGCGGGCCCGGGCCGGCTCGTCGCCGGGGGCCGGGGCGGGCTCGTGGTCGGGGGGCGGTTCGGGGGGCGTCGTCATGACAGGCGGCCCCTCGGGCCGGACTGGCGGGTGAGCGCGGAGTGGAGGCGTTCCACCTGGACGGTGACCTCGTGGACCTCCATGCCCACGAGTTCCTCCACGCGGGCGCGTACCCGGCCCCGGACGGCCCCGCACCGGGCCCCGATGTCGGTGGGGTAGTCGAGGTCGAGGCTCACCGCGACCCGGGCGACGTCCCGGTGGACGACGACCGAGGCGTGCGGCTTCGAGCCCCCCTTGGGGGCGGGGCCCGCGGCCTCCCTGGCCGCCTGGGCGGCGATCTTCGCCACCACCCGGTCGGCGATCGAGGTGGCTCCCCGGTCACGCACCGGGTCCGGGGAGGCCAGGTCGGTTGCCACCCCGGGTCACCGCCTCCGGTCGCCGCGGTCGCGACCCCGGAACAGATCGCCGGGTTCGAGGTCGCCGTCGAGGAAGCGGCCGGCCACGAAGCCGATCGCCCCCAAGGCCGCGACCAGCACAAACGCTCCGAAGCCGCCGAAGTATCCGGCGAAGCCGAGAGCCATTCCGGCCACCAGGCCGACCACCGCCATGCTCATTCCTGACCCCTTTCCGAGTCCTCCTGAGCCCCTTGTGCGCCGTCGTCGGCAGCCATGTGCGGGCCGCCGTCAGCGGCTACTGGAGCCGTGACTCCGGCTCCTCGTCCTCTTCGTCCGGCAGCTTCACGTCACTGACCGCGATGTTGACCTCGACGACCTCGAGTCCGGTCATCCGCTCCACGGCCGCGATGACGTTCTCCCGGACGTCGCCCGTGACGTCCGCGATGGAGACGCCGTAGTCGACGACGATCTCCAGGTCGAGCGCGGTCTGCACCTCGCCGACCTCGGCCTTCACCCCGCGCGTGGCGTTCGACTTGGCGCCGCCCCCGCCGGGTACCCGGTCTCGTACGGCGCCGAAGGTGCGGGAGAGGCCGCTGCCCATCGCGTGCACGCCCACGACGTCGCGGGCGGCGAGACCGGCGATCTTCTCGACGACGCCGTCGGCGATCGTGGTCCGGCCCCGGGAGGCCGGGTCTCCGCCGCCCCGCTTGGTGACCGAGGTGCGGCGCGGTTCGCGCGGCCCGTCGGTCGCGGGGTCTCCGGAGTGAGTGGTGTCCGTCATCAGATTTCGCCCCTTCTGGGATATTTCGGGGTTCTTCGCCCACACTAAGGGCGGTTCCCCGGTCCCGCCCCGGGGATACGGCAGGCTGGGGCAATGACGACTGCTGAAGGTTGGACGGCGGCGGTGCGGGACCGCCTCTCGCCGGGCAGGCTGCTGCCGCTCGGAACGACGGCGGAGGGGGCCTGGATCACCGAGCGGGCGGTGCGCGAGGTGCTCGGCCGGGCCGCCTCGGCCGTACGGGGTGTGGCGCCGGGCACGCTGCGGATCGGACCCGCTGACACACCCGAGGATCCCGAATCGGGTGCCGTGCTCGTCACGGCCTCGTTCGGCGCGATCGCCGGGCGCCCCCTGCCGGAGCTCGTCGAGGAGCTGCGGGCGGCGCTGCTCGCCGCGGCCGAGGGCGGGCTCGGCCTTGTGGTCGACGCGGTGGACCTGCGGGTGGCGGAGCTGCTCGACACGGCTCCGCCGGAGCCGGAGGGCGGCGCCGTTCCCCCGCCCGGCCCGACCTCGCCGGCCACGGACGACCCCGTGGCGCTCGCCGCGCTCGGGGTGGCGGGCGTCGCGGCGGTGACGGACACGCTGGGTCCGCCGGTGCGCCGGGGGCCGGACGGGGTGCGGGTGGAACTGGCGGTGACGGCCGGGGCCCGCCCCCTGGACGTGGCCCGCGCGGTGCGCACGGCGGTGACCGCGGCCGCCCCGGAGGGCGCCGCGGTCACGGTCGTGGTGTCGGACCTGCGCTAGGGCAGGCGCATGCGGGCCGGTGTCAGTCGCCGAGGCCCGCGAGGTCGCGCAGACGGCGGGCCTGGGCGGCCCGCTCGGCGACGCGCTGCTCCTCGTACGAGCGGCCGGAGACGCCCTGGAGGAGCGCCTTGGTCTCGGTGACCGCGTCGCGCGGCGCCGCGAGCAGGGCGGCGCCGAGGTCCCGTACCGCGGCGTCGAGCTCGTCGGCGGGCACGGACAGGTTGGCGAGACCGATGCGCTCGGCCTCCTCCGCGCCGACGAAGCGGCCGGTGGCGCAGATCTCCAGCGCGCGGGCGTAGCCGACGAGCGAGACGAGCGGGTGCGTCCCGGTCAGGTCCGGGACGAGACCCAGGCTGGTCTCGCGCATCGCGAACTGCACGTCCTCGGCCACGACCCGCAGGTCGCAGGCGAGAGCGAGCTGGAAGCCCGCGCCGATGGCGTGCCCCTGGACGGCCGCGATCGACACGAGGTCGCTGCGGCGCCACCAGGTGAACGCCTCCTGGTACTCGGCGATGACCGCGTCGAGGTCCGCGTCGGAACCGCGCGCGAGGTCGAGGAAGGACGGCTCTCCGTCGAAGCCCTCGGGCGTGAACGCCTGCCGGTCGAGTCCGGCGGAGAAGGACTGTCCCTCACCGCGCAGAACGACGACCCGCACGCTGCCGGGCAACGACCGGCCGGCTTCTGTCAACGCCCGCCACAGAGCGGGAGACTGAGCGTTGCGCTTCGCCGGATTGGTCAGGGTCACCGTGGCAACGGCGTCCTCGACGGTGAGCCGTACACCGTCCTTGTCGAATACGAGCTCTGAGTCGTCGAGCGTAGTCATGGGGCGCCTCCGGTTACGGTGCAGCACACTGCATGCGAATGCTAAGTGACTGCACAGTAACCACCTGGCCGGCGTGAGGGCCGACCGGGTGGCCACCGGGAGATCCGGTGGCCCGGTCGAGGCGTCCTATGTCAGGCCGAGGCGGCTTTCTTGCCCCGGGTCGCTCCGCCGCGTCCACGCAGCGTGACTCCGGACTCGCTGAGCATCCGGTGGACGAATCCGTAGGAGCGGCCCGTTTCCTCGGCCAGCGCCCGGATACTCGCACCGGAGTCGTACTTCTTCTTCAGGTCTGCCGCGAGCTTGTCGCGCGCGGCGCCGGTCACCCGGCTGCCCTTCTTCAGAGTCTCGGCCACCCGTGCCTCCTCATGGGAAGTGCGCTCTGGACTTCTCATGATCACCCCTCCCGTGCGTCCTGGCCACCCATTCGACAAGGTCCATGCCGCCGGGTTTGTGGACGAGCGCGCGTTCGTCACGATCGGAAGCTCAGATTCCGCTGGGCCCGAAACCGGGCTCCCTGGCACCTGGTACGGGAATCAGCAGGTCAGCGAGACAGGGGGAACACACGTACGGCGCGGGTCTGCCGGAAGGATTCGGCAGAGCACCGCGCCGGGGTGTACGAGACGCCCTCACTCAGATGAAGGATCACCCGTGGGCCGAATGATCCAGCCGGGCATGATCACCCGGCTCTCTCCGGGTCAGGCGAGCGCGACCAGGTCCGCGTAGTCCGGGCCCCACAGGTCCTCGACGCCGTCCGGGAGCAGGATGATCCGCTCCGGCTCCAGCGCGTCGACCGCGCCCTCGTCGTGCGTGACGAGGACGACGGCGCCCTTGTAGGTGCGCAGGGCCCCGAGGATCTCCTCGCGGCTGGCCGGGTCCAGGTTGTTGGTGGGCTCGTCGAGGAGCAGCACGTTCGCCGAGGAGACGACCAGGGTGGCCAGGGCCAGACGGGTCTTCTCGCCGCCGGAGAGCACCCCGGCCGGCTTGTCGACGTCGTCGCCGGAGAAGAGGAAGGAGCCGAGCGTCTTGCGGACCTGGACGAGGTCGAGGTCGGGCGCGGCCGAGCGCATGTTCTCCAGGACGCTGCGCTCGGGGTCGAGCGTCTCGTGCTCCTGGGCGTAGTAGCCGAGCTTGAGACCGTGGCCCGGGGTCACCTCGCCGGTGTCGGGCTTCTCGGCGCCGGCGAGCAGCCGGAGCAGCGTGGTCTTGCCCGCGCCGTTGAGGCCGAGGATGACGACGCGCGAGCCCTTGTCGATCGCGAGGTCCACATCGGTGAAGATCTCGAGCGAGCCGTAGGACTTGGAGAGCCCCTCGGCCGTCAGCGGGGTCTTGCCGCAGGGCGCGGGGTCGGGGAAGCGGAGCTTGGCGACCTTGTCGGAGGCGCGCACCGCCTCCAGGCCGGAGAGCAGTCGCTCGGCGCGCTTGGCCATGTTCTGCGCGGCCACGGTCTTGGTGGCCTTGGCGCGCATCTTGTCGGCCTGCGAGTTGAGGGCCGCGGCCTTCTTCTCGGCGTTCTGGCGCTCGCGCTTGCGGCGCTTCTCGTCGGCCTCGCGCTGCTGCTGGTAGAGCTTCCAGCCCATGTTGTAGACGTCGATGGTGGACCGGTTGGCGTCCAGGTAGAAGACCTTGTTGACCACGGTCTCGACGAGGTCGACGTCGTGGGAGATCACGATGAAGCCGCCGCGGTAGCTCTTCAGGTAGTCCCGCAGCCAGACGATGGAGTCGGCGTCGAGGTGGTTGGTCGGCTCGTCGAGGAGGAGCGTGTCGGCGTCCGAGAAGAGGATCCGGGCGAGCTCGACACGGCGGCGCTGACCACCGGAGAGGGTGTGCAGCGGCTGGCCGAGGACCCGGTCGGGCAGCCCCAGGGCGGCGGCGATGGTGGAGGCCTCGGCCTCGGCCGCGTACCCGCCCTTGGTCAGGAACTCGGTCTCCTGGCGCTCGTACTGGCGCATCGCCTTGTCGCGGGTGGCGCCGGAGCCGGTGGCGATGCGCTCCTCGTTCATCCGCATCTTCTTGAGGAGGACGTCGAGGCCGCGGGCGGAGAGGATGCGGTCGCGGGCCAGGACGTCGAGGTCGCCGGTGCGCGGGTCCTGCGGGAGGTAGCCGACCTCGCCGGAGCGGGCGATCTGACCGGCGGCGGGGACGCCCTCGCCCGCGAGGCACTTGGTGAGGGTGGTCTTGCCCGCTCCGTTGCGACCGACGAGGCCGATGCGGTCACCCTTGGCGACGCGGAAGGAAGCGGACTCGATGAGGACTCGGGCGCCGGCGCGCAGCTCGATGCCGGAAGCGGTGATCACGGACAGACTCCAGGGCGATGGGAAACGGCGGAAGGACGGCTGGTGAAGGGCTTCGACGCCGCTAATGCACGGGGAGAATGGCCATACGGCCAGTCTAACGGGCCCCTGCAACTGCTTTTCGGCCACGAGGGGGCCCGGGGGCGCGATCGGAGCTTTCTCACATAACCGCTGTTGCCGGAACAAAAGGGGCGAGCACTGATGGATCGGCCGATACTCGGCGCAGGGCGGCGGCCTCTGCCGCGGCAGTGACGCGGAGGATGGTGGACCGTGCAGTTCGACGACGACGCCGATCTGGACACCTCGGAGGTCAAGGACGTCCGGAGCAGTCGCATCCCGGGCGGGAAGGCGACCGTCGGCGGCGGCATCATCGGCTTCATCGCCCTGATCCTGGGCCTGTTCCTCGGAGTGGGGCCGGACCAGCTCGGGCTCTCCTCGGGCGGCGACGAGCCGGCGGCCAGTTCCTCGGGGGCCGCCCAGGTGGCACAGACCTGCAAGAAGGGCTCGGACGCCAACACCCGCGAGGACTGCCGGATCGTCGCCGTCGTCAACAGCGTCCAGGACTTCTGGCGGAGCGAGTACACGCGCCGCGGCGGCACGTACGGGCGCGCCGCCACCGTGATGTTCAGCCAGCGGGTCCCGACCGCCTGCGGCTCCGCGACCTCGGCGGTGGGGCCCTTCTACTGCCCCGGCGACCGGCAGGTCTATCTGGACCTGGGCTTCTTCGACGAGCTGCGCACCAAGTTCGGGTCGAGCGGCGGCCCCTTCGCCCAGGCGTACGTGGTGGCGCACGAGTACGGCCACCACATCCAGAACCTGATGGGGACCCTGAGCCGGGCCCAGGACGGGCGGACCGGCGCGAACTCCAACGCCGTGCGGGTCGAGCTCCAGGCCGACTGCTACGCGGGCGTGTGGGCCCGGCACGCCACGACCACGCCCGACGACCGCACGGGCCGGCCGCTGCTCACGAAGCTGACGGACGAGGACATCCGGGACGGCCTGGACGCGGCGGCCGCGGTGGGCGACGACCGGATCCAGGAGCGGTTCCAGGGCCGGGTGACCCCGGAGAACTGGACCCACGGCTCCGCGGCCCAGCGCCAGCAGTGGTTCTACGAGGGCTACCGGACGGGCGACATGGCCCGGTGCAACACCTTCCGCTGATTGTCGGCGGGGACTGCAAGACTGAGACCTGGGTCACATTCGACTGAATCGAGAGGAAGTGATCGGGATGGCTGAGGCTCCCCACATCTGTCCGACGCTGACGTACGAGGACGCGAAGGCGGCGATCAGCCTGCTCACGGAGGGCTTCGGCTTCCGGGCGAACGCCGTGTACGAGGCCGAGGACGGGCGCGTGGCGCACGCCGAGCTGTCGTACGGGAACGGCATGGTGATGCTGGGCAGCAAGGGCACCGGCAGCGAGTTCGACAAGCTGATGGCCGGCGCCGGCCCGGTCGGCGTGTTCGTGCACGTGGACGACGTCGACGAGCACCACGCGCGGGCGGTGGCCCACGGCGTCGAGATCGTGATGCCGCCCAAGGACCAGGAGTACGGCTCGCGGGACTACATGGCGCGGGACGCCGAGGGCAACATCTGGAGCTTCGGGACGTACACCCCCGGCGCCGCGGAGTAGCCGGGCGCCGGGGAGGTCGTGCCCTGCGGGATCCCCGGGCGGGGATCCCGTCACGCCCCTCCGGTGTGGACCTGGAAGGCGGCCCGGCGGACGGCCTTGGCCAGCGCCGGGTCGGGGTGGGCGGCGGCGAGGGCGACCAGGACCTGGACGGTACGGGGGTGGCCGACGGCCCTGATCTCGTCGAGGAGCGCCGGGACGGTGCCCTGGACGGCGGAGTCGAGGTGCCGGACGAGCAGCTCGCTCTCTCCGTGGTCGGCGACGGCTGCGGCCGTGTCCACCCAGAGCCAGGTGGACTCCTCGCGGGTGAGGACCTCCTGGGCGTCGTCGGGGTCGGCGCCCTCGTACTCGGCGAGCCAGAGCAGCGCGTACGGCCGCAGGGAGGGTTCGGCGACGGTGGCCCGCACCTCGGCCTCGGCGGGGGCGCCGACGACCCGGAGCGCCTCGAAGGCGAGCCCGCGCAGCAGCGCGTCCTCGCCTCGGGCGACGGTGAGGAGTTCGGTCACCGCGCTGGAGAGGGTGCGGGCGGCGAGCCAGGCGCGGTACTCGGCACGGGCGGGGCCGGGGGTGAGCCGGGCGCAGCCGCGGAGCATGTCCTCGGCGGACTGCTCGATGTTCCCGGCGGGGCTCTGCGCGGCCACGCAGATCTGCTCCAGCTTGACCCAGACCGCCCAGTTCCCGAGCGGGGTCAGGGTGGCGTGACGCCCCTCCGCGCCGGGGTCCAGGGTGAGCGCGCCGACGGCCGCCAGACCGTCGAGGGCCCAGTCGAGCAGGGACGGGAGCCCGTCGGTGCCGTGCGCGGCGGCGGGTGCGCCGGTGGTCTCGGGGGCCTCCGCGGGGGCCTGCTCGGCGCCCGGGACCTCGCAGCGCTCCTCGCGCAGCTCCTCGACGCGCTGGCCGAGCAGGTCGAGCAGGGCGGGGACGAGGACCGGGCCCTGGGACAGCTGGAGCAGCGACAGGACCTGCGGGAGGGCCTCGACGACCTCGGCGACGGCGCTCGGCTCGACCCCCTCGGCGGCCGGGTGCACGAGGGACCAGGCGTCGAAGAGGGCGACCCAGCCGCGCAGTACGGCGGAGTCGTCACGGTCCCAGGCGTGCAGCCGCCAGCCGGGACGGGCGGTGTCGCCGTGGAGCTCCACGAGGCCGGCGAGCCGGGCGCGGTCCCAGCCGGCCCTGATCTGGCCGGGCGTCAGGTTCAGTGCGGCGGCGGCCCGTTCCTGGGCGGGGACGGCTCCGGGGCCGCTGCCGGGTGCCGCCGTGGCGCCGCGCTCGACGGCCGCCCAGCGGGCGATGCGTACGGCGTCGGCGAGGACGTGCCGGGCCTGGCGGGCCAGCTCCGCACGGGGCGGAGTGCCCTCGGGCGGCCGCGGCGCCGGCCGGGTGCGCCGGGTCGTCACGGCCCGTCGGGCGGTGGCCAGCGCCCGCGGGCGGACGAGTCGGAGTCTGGAGTTGCGCGCCAATGGTTCATCGGGCTTTCGAGACGTCACGGGGGCAGTCTTCCCGCTGACGGCCCGAAAGCCCAATCGGAATCGGCCGCGCCGTCCCCGGCGCCCTCCTCGGGTGCCCTAGAGGAGCGGGGTGAGGAAGCGGCGCAGGGCCTCTTCGTAGCGGACCGGGTCGGCGTTCCACATCGCCGCGTGCGGGGCGTGCCGGACGGTCTGGAGGGTGACCAGATCGGGTCGGCGGGCGGCGAGTTCGACGGACGGTTCCCAGGGGGCGATGGTGTCGTCGGGGCCGTGGAAGAGGAGCACCGGGACGCGCAGCGCGCCCGGCGCGGAGGCCTCCTCGAGGAGGTCGCCGTGCTGTCCGGTCCTGCCCTGGGCGGCGCGGACGGCGAGCGGGAGCAGGGGGGCCGGGACGTGATGGGCCGCCGCGAGGTTGCGGAGGGTGGCCTCCCAGTCCAGGACGGGCGAGTCGAGGACGAGGCCGCTGATCCGGTCGCGCACCCCCGACTCGGCGGCGGCGCGCAGGGCCATCGAGGCGCCGGTCCCCCAGCCGTGCAGCACGACCTTCGACGCGCCCCGGTGGACGGCGTAGCGGATGGCGGCGTCGACGTCGCGCCACTCGGAGTCGCCGAGGTGGGCGAGGCCGTCCGGGGAGGCGGGCGCTCCCTCGTCGCCGCGGTAGGCGGGGACGAGGACGGGGATCTTGCGGTGGTTGAAGAAGGGGACGACGTTCAGCGGGTGCTCTCGGGTGGTGCCGAGGCCGTGCAGGGCGATCACCCAGGTGGTGCGGGGCGCGGCCACCAGCCAGGCCGGCAGGGGGCCGAGTTCACCGGGGATCTCGACGTCCTCGTGGGCGAGGCCGAGCGCGCTGATCGGCGTGCCGATGTGCAGCTGGGGGGTGAGGCGGACGCGGGAGCCGGGGCCGAGCACCCCGCGCTCGACGCGTTCGAGGCGCCGGACGACGGTGTCCGCGGTGTGCGGGACCCGGTCGAGGACCGGGCCGACGACCGCGTGCTGGCCGTGCCCCTCCATGCCGTACGTGCCGGGGCGCAGTGAGGCGAGGCTCCGGGTGAGGGTGATCCGTTCGGGGCCCGTGGCGTGCACGGTGAGTTTGGGGTCCCCGGGCAGGGGACGTCCGGACGGCGCCCTGAGGGCGACGTCGCTGGCGTACCGGCCGGCCGCGAACGCGGCCGCGCCGACACCGAGCAGAGTGGTGACGGCCGCTGCCGTCGCTGTAGCCGGGCGCACGCTCCCAGTCTCGGCAGGGTGGGGGCGGACTGCCACCGGTGGGACCCGGACGGGCCCGGACGGAGGGGTGCGGGACGGGGGCTCCGCACGCGGGAGCCGCCGGGCCTCCGGGACCCTCCGGGGAGTGACATGGGTCTCGTCCGAGGGGTCCCCCGGTCGGATGGTTCCGTCCAGGGATCGGAACGGGGTGGCGGAGGAGGAACCGGGGCAGGTCGTATGTGCCCGGTGATGGGCCGGATTACCCGGGGTTGCAGGGTGACCGCATCGTGGACAGCTCGTGGGCCGGAGCCGTAACCGGAATCCCTCGACATCGATTCGGGACACCACAGCGCCCTACCTAGTTCACCTTCCGTTCACTCAGGTTGCCTACGTTCGTCCAGCCACTGACGTCAAACGATTGCCTGGGTAAATGGAACACATCACGCTGCTGCTCGCCATTGTGGTCGTGACAGCTCTCGTGTTCGATTTCACGAACGGTTTCCACGACACCGCGAACGCGATGGCCACGACCATCTCGACCGGTGCTCTCAAGCCGAAGACGGCGGTGGCCATGTCCGCCGTGCTGAACCTCGTCGGCGCGTTCCTGTCCGTGGAGGTCGCCAAGACGATCTCCGGCGGGATCATCAACGAAGAGGGCATTCGTACAGAGGTGATCTTCGCCGCGCTGGTCGGCGCCATCCTCTGGAACCTCCTGACCTGGCTGCTCGGACTTCCGTCCAGCTCCTCCCACGCCCTCTTCGGCGGCCTGATCGGCGCCGCGGTCATGTCGGCCGGCTGGTCGGCCGTGAACGGCCCGACCATCGTCACCAAGGTCCTCATCCCGGCCGTCGCCGCGCCGCTCGTCGCCGGCCTCGCCGCGATGGCCGCCACCAGGCTGACGTACAAGATCAAGGCCAACCCCGAGGCGAAGGCCACGGCCAAGGGCTACCGGGCCGGCCAGATCGCCTCCGCCGGTCTCGTCTCCCTCGCCCACGGCACCAACGACGCCCAGAAGACGATGGGCATCATCACCCTCGCCCTGGTCACCCAGGGTGTCGTCGCCCCCGGCTCGAACCCCCCGCTGTGGGTCATCGTCTCCGCCGGTGTCGCCATCGCCCTCGGCACCTACCTCGGTGGCTGGCGCATCATCCGCACCATGGGCAAGGGCCTCACCGACCTCCAGCCGCAGCAGGGCTTCGCCGCCCAGACCAGCGCCGCGACGGTCATCCTCGCCTCCTCGCACCTGGGCTTCTCGCTCTCCACCACCCAGTCCTGCTCGGGTGCCGTGATGGGCGCCGGTCTCGGCCGCAAGGGCGGTGTCGTCCGCTGGTCGACCGCCACCCGGATGTTCGTCGCCTGGGGTCTGACCCTGCCCGCCGCGGCCCTGGTCGGCGCCGGTGCCGAGTTCCTCACCAAGCAGGGCCCCTGGGGCATCGCCGCCGTCGCGGTCCTGCTGGTCGCCGGCTCGGGCGTCATCTGGTCGCTCTCCCGCCGCAAGCCGGTCGACCACAACAACGTCACCGCCGACGACCTCGACAGCGAGCCCGCGGGCGTCGTGACCACCGCCATCGCGGCCGTCACCCCGCCGCCGGCCGCCGGTTCCGTCGCCGCCGTCGCGGACGAGGACCTCAAGACGACCATCCCCGCGCCTGCCCCCACCGACCCGACCGCTCCCCCGGCCCCCGCCGCCACGGTCTAAGGAACGAACGACATGAAGATCGACTGGGCAGCTCTCGGCTCCGTCTTCGGAGTCAGCCTCGTGGCGACCGTCGCCCTCGTGGGCCTCTTCACCCTCGGCATCGTCGGCCTCACCAAGCAGGAGGAGGCCGCCGCCCGCGGCGGCTCCGCGGCTCTGGCCCGCACCGCCGCGTACGCCTGCTTCGCCCTGTGCGCGGCGGCCGTCGCGTACGGCATCTACCTGATCGTCGTCTGACGGTCCGAGCGTGACCGGCGGGGCGGTCCGCACCTTCGGG